>JAYTZD010000512.1:0-43936 GCA_043742065.1 Oscillatoriales bacterium | reverse complement strand
CAGCATCTATTATATCAGAATTAGTGGCATCAAAACTGCCATAAGCAATATTTTCCGCTACCGTACCATGAAATAAAAATATATCTTGACTCACCAATCCGATCGCACGACGCAAATCTTTTAAATTCAGTTTAGTTAATTCAATACCATCGAGAGTGATTTTACCATATTGTACCTCATAAAGCCGCAAAATTAACTTCACCAACGTACTTTTTCCCGAACCAGTAGGGCCAACTATCGCCGTAGTTTTCCCCGCCATCAGCTTTAAGGAAAAATATTGTAAAATCGGTCTTCTTTGATTATAAGAAAAAGTCACATTTTTAAATTCCAGCGCCCCCTTAATCGAACTGATGGGCAATCGAATGTCTCCAGTCCGAATTGCGATCGGAGTATCCAGCAAATCCATCGCCCGATTAGTAGAAGCCATCGCCCGCTGATACTGATCCAGAGTGTCTCCCAGTCGAGTCAAAGGCCACAATAACCGCTGTGTCAAAAACACCAAAACGCTGTAAGTTCCCACCGACAATCTACCCGCCACAACCTCCAAACCGCCCAGAAATAGCGTGGCGATAAACCCCAAGAAAATGATAATCCGAATCAACGGAATAAAAGCAGCAGAAAGCACGATCGCCTTTCGGTTACTTTGGCGATAAGCTTCACTTTGGGTTTCGATGCGCTGAGTTTCATAATCTTCCGAAGTAAAACTTTTAATCGTAGTAATTCCGCTCAAATTATTCGACAGTTGACCGTTCAAAAAACTCACCTTTTCCCGCACATCAGCGTATAGAGGGGCGAGGCGGTTCTGAAATGCGATCGAACCCCAAACAATAAACGGAATCGGCAGCATTGACAGCACAGCCACAGTCGGAGATGCTGCAAAAAAAGCCGCGCCAATAATAATTACCGTGGTAATTACCTGAATTACATCATTAGCGCCACCATCCAAAAAACGCTCCAGTTGATTGATATCATCATTCAAAATCGATATCAAACCACCCGTGCTACGTTCTTCAAAATAAGCTAATTCTAATTCTTGCAAATGGCTATAAACTTCCAGGCGCAAATCGTGCTGAATATTCTGAGCCAAATTGCGCCACAAGTAGTCATAGGCATATTCAAAAATAGATTCCAATGCCCAAACAATCGCGCTCAAACCAGTGATCAATGCCAGTTGCCAAAAAACATCTTTTACGCCCCACTGAGCAATAATCGAATCTTCATGTTTGACCACCACATCAACAGCAATTCCGATTAATGCTGGTGGTGCTAAGTCGAAAAGTTTATTCAAAAACGAAGAGATGGTTGCTAGCCAAGTTTGAAGGCGGTAGGGACGCCCATATTTCAGCAGCCGCTGCAAAGGATGGGTAGATTTAGGGGGATTTGGTGACAATTGAGGATGGGGGTAATTGGGCGATTTTTAGATTTTGTACTTATTCTTACAGCTTTGATAACGGGCTAGAAGCCCATTCCACAACTAAGAAATTGTCTTGTGGAATGGGCTTCTAGCCTGTTCCTGACACTCATTATTGAGAGCCGATAAAAATAGCGCCTGCTTACGCCTTAAAGGTTAACACAGGCTTCATTCTAGCAACTACATCAACCATTTGTGCCTCTACTTGAACATCAATTACTGGTTGAATTGGCTTGTAAGCTGTCGGTGCTTCTTCTATTCTGCGCTCTTCCCGTAAAGTAATACAATCTACTCCAGTTAAACCCAAAGCAGTGTCACTTTTGTCAACCCCTTCGCGACTCATATCGAAACGCGATCGCGCTCTACCAGCACCGTGAGAAGCCGATCGCAAAAATCGATCATTTCCCTTACCAACTAGCAGATAAGACGGCGCACCCATCGAACCAGGTATGATTAAAGGCTGTTCGAGATAGGCGGGACAAGCACCTTTGCGAGTCACCCAACCGGCACCTTCAGCTAAGGTAATATTGTGAGGTAAATCGTAGACTAAAGGAGCTTCGATATCGCCGAAAACTTGCCGCAAACGCAGTCGCAAAAGTTCTGCTAACAGCAAACGATTGACGAAACCATAGTTAGCCGCTGTTGCTTCCGCTTGCAAATAACTGTGGACAAGTTCGGGATTTGCGGAGAGTGACAGCGGAAACAGCTCTGATTCTCGGTATTTAAGGTTTTTCGGCCAAGCATCGCGAGCCCAATCGCGCCACATTCCACCTATATATTTACCCACATTCCGAGAACCGGAGTGAATCATGAAAGCGATTTGTCCCGATCGCACACCCCAATTATAAGCCCTAGCCTTGTCCAGAACTTCGTCAACCACTTGAATTTCCACAAAATGATTGCCACCTCCGATAGTACCCAAGCCGCCATCCCTGACTAAGCCGTCGTTTGGGACTAATTCTGGAGGAGCCCATTTGACATCGCCATTCATCGAACCGCCGAGAAAAGTGCTATCTAACTCTTTTGCCAACTGCTCGCAATCTGAATTTACCACACTGCCAGTTGCCTTGTCCAGCATAGTATCCAGCCATCCGGGAATCCCGTGTTGGAACATAGCGCGAGCAGTTTTTGCCGTCATGCTGACATCGCGAGTACCGAAAAAGTAATCGCCTTTCATCAATTCTACAAACTGATCGCGTTTTGCTAAGAATTGTGCGATCGACAAATCAGCAACGTGCAATCGCATCCCGCAGTTGATATCGGAACCGACAGCCGCCGGAATCACCATTCCTGCTGTTTCTACAATAGAGCCGATCGCGACACCCGAATCACCTGGATGGAAATCTGGAGTAGCACAGGTACGACAAACACAACCACCTTGAGGATGGCGAACATTAGCCAGATTTGCTAACTGTTTCAGCGCCTTTGCTTCCACCGGAAAACCCTCTGGGAGCAAGACTTCTGCTGTTATGAAACTGGCATTTTCTCTTGTGGCACTGGCATCTTGCCAGTGTTCTCTTGTGGCACTGGCATCTTGCCAGTGTTCTTTCAAGGAACTATTAACCTCTTTTGTGGCACTGGCATCTTGCCAGTGTTCTTTCAAGGAACTATTAACCTCTTCTGTGGCACTGGCATCTTGCCAGTGTTCTTTCAAGGAACTATTGAGAGAAATAGAGTAAACCTTATTGCTGTAACTAACATCAAGACCTTGGCGAGAAAGAGCTCGCAAAAGCCTGTTCAAGTTTTTTGGCTGCTGCATAAAAAGTATCTTGCGGGCTGCATTGCAACCCCCACAAATTGAAGAGATGTTGTAGTTAATCAAAGACTTTGGTTCAGCAGCCGCAATCTTTTTGGATAAAAGTTGAAGGCAACTTTTATAGTTACTAAAATCCTGACACATCATTTTTGATATGTCAATAGATTTGAGATTTGAGATTCTAGATTTATCGAAAATTTCACTCGTTCCCAGGCTCTGCCTGGTAACGCAGATCCTCCGGATCTGCCTCCATTTTTATACTCTCCAAGCGAGACAGAGCCTCTGGACATCGGTTCCCAGCCTCTTCCTAGGAACCAGTTAAACCTGTTAAATTCCCAATTCCCAATTCCCAATTCCCAATTCCCAATTCCCAATTCCCAATTAAAGAAAATACCTAACTGTTGTGACAACCCGACTTCTCTTAGCCCGCAAAGCCGCCTTCAAAAAGAAAGCAGTTTGATTGTGCAACAACCCCTCCCACCAATTTCGCGTCACAAAAGCCGGAATAATCAGCGTTAAGAACACCCCCGGACGCTGCTCTTCAAACAAAGTCAAAAAGTGAGTCAAAGCCTCCCCAACAGAACGATAAGGAGACTCTAAAATTTCCAAAGGAATATCAGAATGCAAATCTTGCCAATAGGCTTCTAATTTTGCTCGATCTGTCAAACCAATATCAACATGAACTGCCACCACTTCATCAGCAATTAAACGAGCATAATCAAGAGCCTCCAAAGTTCCTCGATGCAACTGCCCAACTAACACCACTGCTGGATGTGTTGCCACCTTAATTTTAGGTCTTGGAGGATAAAACTTTGGTTCTACTCCCTGAATGCTCAAGCGAGCTGCTACATAACGATAGTGCCGCTGAATCGCTAAAAATATACTTACTACGATCGGAATAGTTACAACAACAACCCAAGCTCCTAAAAGGAATTTTGTAGCAACAATTACACTCAAAACTAGCGTAGTTGCTACTGCACCGATACCATTCATCACAGCACTGAGTTGCCAACCTTTACCCTTCTCCTTAAACCAGTGAACTACCATTCCCGATTGGGAGAGAGTAAAAGAAGTAAAAACCCCAACCGCATACAGTGGAATTACCGCAGTAGTGTCGCCTCGGAAGATGACAATTAACAATGCAGAGCAGAGACTGAGCAAAGTAATTCCATTAGAATAAACTAGCCGATCGCCCAAAAGCGACAACTGTCTCGGCAAAAACCCATCTCGCGCCAAAAAATAACAAAGTCGCGGAAAATCCGCATAACTGGTATTCGCAGCCAACAGCAAAATCAACAGAGTTGCTGCCTGCAAATAGTAGTAAAATATGCCGACTCCAAAAATATCTTTGCCCAACACAGAAAGCAGCGTTTCATTTTCCCTAGGAATCACTTGATAAATATGAGCCAAGTAACTAATTCCCAGAAACATCACTCCCAGAATCACCCCCAAATAAGTCAAAGTCAGCCGCGCATTTTTCCATTCAGGAGGCTTGAAAGCTAACACCCCGTCCGATATGGCTTCAACTCCAGTCAAGGCTGTACAACCCGCCGCAAATGCCCGCGCGATCAGAAACAATCCCAAAGGTTCCTTAGCTGGAATATTTTCTAATGTCGGCAAAACATGACCTGTTGCCTGTTGGTATAAACCGCAGCCAATCAAGATGAAAATCCCAACTATAAACGCATAGGTAGGAACCATAAATATCTTGCCAGATTCCCGCAATCCCCTAAGATTGGCAAACATGATCAGGACAATAAAAACTAAGCACATTTCAACTGTATACGGTTGCAGTCCGGGAACTGCTGAAGTTAAGGCTGCCACCCCAGCCGAAATACTCACCGTTACAGTTAAAATGTAGTCAATCATCAGAGAAGCTGCTGCGATCAAACCGGGATAAGTACCCAAGTTTTCTCGTGCTACAATATAAGCACCACCGCCGTTAGGGTAAGCTTTAATCGTTTGTCGATAAGAAAGTGCAACTATCGCCAACAGTAAAATAATGATGCCAGAAATAGGCAGGGATAAACTCAAATTGCTGCTTCCTGCTAGTAATAATACCAGCAGAGTTTCTTGAGTAGCATAGGCAACAGAGGAAAGCGCATCGGAAGCAAGAACGGCTAATCCAGTAGCGTTGCTCAACCGTTCGTGAATAGATGCACTGGTAGGCAGAGATTCACCCAGTAAAACCCGCTTGAGTCGAGAATAAGTATACATTGAAACTCAAAATATAGGCGTCCACAATCATAATCGAGACGGGGACAATTTTTACTAATTTTTGCTTTACAAGTTGTAATTTTCTCTAGCTTCTTGAGTCAGCTTCAGCTTTTGTTCCAGAGCTTGCCAATTTTCGGTCTCGATATCGCTGATGAACTCGTCCAGAGTGTCGCGGTAAATAGAGAGCGATCGCAATAATTCCACCCGATTATACTTCGCCACCATCACCCCCAACTCAGGGTTGCCACCCCCCACCCGACTCGTGTCCCGAAAGCCAGAACTCGCCAAATGTTGCGCTAACTTAACAATATCCCGATCGCCCTCTTGAGCACAGGCAGCAATCAGCGTCGCACTCGCCATGATTGGCAAATGAGAAATCCCAGCCACAGCCCGATCGTGTTCCTCTGGCCCACATCGGTAAACTTTAGCACCAAGCGATCGAGCAATCTCCTCCACTTTCTCCACCGCAGCCATAGGCGTTTGGGCCTGCGGAGTCACCACATAAGGCCGGTCCACAAATAAATCCCGTACTGCCGCCTCAATACCGCTTTCAGCCGTCCCCGCCATCGGGTGTCCCCCCACAAAATTCGGCCATAAAGATGACACTGGCTGCACTATGGGTGTTTTTACAGAACCCACATCGGTTAGGATAGTATCAGGGGAAAGATGAGATACTAACTTTTGGGCGATCGACTCGATCGACCCCAAGGGCGTGCATATAAAAACCACATCGGCTGCTGCCATGTCAGACAGATTTATACTGGCTGCATCGGCAACACCTAGAGCAACCGCCCTCTGGCAAGTTTGCTCCCGGCTAGAAACCCCAAAAACCGAAAACCCGCGCGATCGCAAATCCAACCCGATCGAGCCACCAATCAAACCAAGTCCTACAATACCAATATTCATAAACCTAAAATGGGGATATCTGTTCAGTTCAGGACGCGCTCTTGTTAAATCTTATAGCAACGATCGATCGCCAATCTAACTGCATTATAACCATCAGAAAATTGGGTAGAAACCCCGTGCTTCAGCACGGCTTTACAGAAGCGGACTTTAGTCCGCCAGTATGCGCTGTGGATAGTTCCAACAGCCTCACAAAAGCATTGTTGCTCTTTTGTTGATTTCGCTATATAATGAAAGAATAGCGAAATCAACAAACTATGTACTTGACTCAGAAAAACCAAATACGCGATCTTAGCAAGACCGAATTCTTGGCTCTGAGAGAGTTGTGTCGATTGAGTAAGAACCTCTACAATGTGGGTCTTTACACAGTTCGACAATACTACTTTCAAGAACATAAACACCTGCGCTATGAGTCTGCTTACCATCTGTGCAAAGACAATGAGAACTATCAAATTCTCAATACCGACATTGCACAGCAAACATTGAAGGTAGTAGACAGGACGTTTCGCAGCTTCTGTGGATTGATTAAGGCGGTTCGATCTGGAACATTTCAACAGAAGGTGAGACTTCCTCACTACTTGCCCAAAGAGGGCTATTTTGTGTTGATAATCCCACGCATCAAGGTCAAGGATGGTTCGTTCAAAGTCCCAATGTCTCCAGCCTTCAAGAAGGAATTTGGTGAGATTGTAATTAACTTTCCCGAACGTCTTGACCCAGCTAAAATCAAAGAAGTGCGAATTCACCCCAAGTATGATGCTCGATTTTTTGAAGTCGAGTATATCTCTGAAGGTGAAATCGTCGTGGTCGAAACAGTCAAAGATAGTGCATTGGCGATTGATTTTGGGCTGAGTAATTTGGCTACTTGCGTTGACACCAATGGGGCATCCTTTATCGTGGATGGTCGCAAACTTAAATCTATTAACCAGTGGTTTAACAAAGAGAATGCCAGACTGCAATCTATTAAAGATTTGCAGGGGATTAAGCAACTTACCGAACGTCAATCGAGACTGTATATCAACCGCACCTACCAGGTTAGAGACTACCTGAACAAGACGGCTAGACTGATTGTTGACCATTGCATCAATACTAAAATTGAACGCCTGATCGTAGGCTTTAATATTGGAATGAAAGATGGCATCAATATAGGTAGCCGGAACAATCAAAACTTTGTCCAAATCCCCTTCTACTCTTTGAGAAACAAACTTAAATCTCTCTGTGAGCGATCTGGATTGATATACCAAGAACAAGAAGAATCCTACACTAGCAAGGCGAGTGCTTTGGATGGTGACGATATGCCTGTTTACAATGCCGATAAACCAGCTACCTACCAGTTTTCTGGCAAGCGGGTTAAACGAGGATTGTATAGAAGCAAGGAAGGACATTTGATTAACTCAGATACTAACGGTGCTGCGAATATCGGACGTAAAAGTAAGCAGAATGGTTTTACCGGACTGTCTAGAGGCTGTTTGGCACAGCCGTTAAGAATCAAAGTCTACTAAGACTTTGCCGTCTTGAGAATCCCCGTCCGCGACGGTCGGGGAGTGTCAATTAATTAATGTTTCTCGACATTCGTAAATATTTCAAATCAGACTACTCAAACTACTTTTGTCAAGTTAAGTCTAGACTTAAATAGCTTTGAATATATTTAACAGAATGTCTCTCACTCTTCGATCTTTTTTTTATAGCGTACCGTCCCCATGACAGTCGAGGAACTCCTTAAAAAATATGCAGCCGGAGAGAGAAACTTTGCCGGAATCAACCTGGCAGAGGCCAACCTCAGCGGAGTCAACTTGAGTGGAGCCAACCTCAAGGGTGCCAATCTTAGCGTCGCCAACCTCAGCGGAGCCAACCTCAGCAAAACCAACCTCACCGGTGCAAAACTCAACATCGCCAGACTCAGCGGTGCCCATCTCGGTGGCGCAAACCTCACCGATGCCGACCTCAACGTCGCCTACCTAGTGCGAGTTGACCTCAAAAGAGCCATCCTCACAGGAGCAAAACTGATCAGAGCCGAACTGATTCGAGCCGAACTCAGCGGAGCCAACCTCAGCGGTGCCAACCTCAGCGGAGCCACCCTCACCGAAGCCACCCTCCGGGGCGCAAACCTCAGCCAAGCCAACCTTCGAGGCGCAAACCTCCAAGGCACATCCTTGACTGGGGCAAACCTCGAACAAGCCAACCTCCAAGGAGCCGACCTCAGCCGAGCCGACCTCAGCGGAGCCGACTTGCGAGGTACAGAACTCCGACAAGCCAACCTCACCCAAGCCATACTCAGCGGAGCCGACCTCAGCGGAGTCAACCTTCGTTGGGCAATCCTCAGCGGCTGCAACCTCCGCTGGGCAGACCTCAGCGAAGCCAAACTCAGCGGCGCTGACCTCAGCCGAGCCGACCTCTGCCACGCTAATTTGCTGAATGCCAGCTTAGTTCACGCCGACCTCACCAATGCCTATCTGATTCGCGCCGACTGGATTGGAGCCGACTTAACCGGCGCCACCTTAACCGGTGCCAAACTCCACGCAGTTTCCCGACTAGGCATCAAAACCGAAGGCATGACTTGCAAGTGGGTTGATCTCAGTCCCAACGGAGACCATAGCCAAATTTACTGGTTAAATGCTGGAGGAACCCAGGAGTTTTTTCACGAAACTTTACCCACAGTTCGGATAGTCATTGACGCCTCCTTAGACCAAGGCGCTCATTTTGCACTAGCTGCAACTTATTACCAAATTACCCAACAATACCCAGGCTTAAGCCAGCCGCCCACCATCGAAGTTAGTTCAAGGCGTACCGTACTAGCCTTTAAAATGGACAGCGACGATAAATTATTCGCCACCGCTTACGTCGCCATAATTCCCTTTAACGACGCGGCTACAACTCAAAAAAATCTGATCGGCTTGATGAAAATGATTCAATCCCACGATGTAGGCAATCTGAATGTCAAAGAATCCAAACACGTTCAACAGTGCAGCAAAGCCCTCAACCAAGCTATCAGCAAAGTAGACCAAATCAAAATATCTAATTCTTTTCCCAAAATAGGGGCAAGTATCAACTTCTTTCAGATTCCGACACAAATGGTCTTAATCAATTCGCGCGACCAAAAACTCAGCGTATACCACCACCAAGCTTTTGGCAAGCGCCTGATTAAAAAATATGACCCCAATAACTCGACAGCAGCGAAGTTAACGGAAACCAGCAAATCAGCTCAAACTACTCTCACTAATGTTTTAGATTTTATCAAAGGCTTCCACAACATAGATGTGTAAACATATTGCATCTAGTTGCAAAAAATGCTTATTCTAAAGCTTTGTGATATCTACAAAATCAGGGAGATTGACAAGCATGGACGCCGAAGAACTCCAAGCCAAATATGCGGCCGGAGAAAGAGACTTTACTGCCATCCTTCTTTGCGAGGCTAATCTCAGCAGAATTGATCTGAGCGGGGCTAATTTCACCGAGGCAATCTTGAGCCTGACTAATTTGAGTGGTGCCAATCTCAGTGGCACCAACATGAGAAAAGCCAAACTCAATGTTGCTAGACTCAGTGGTGCCAATCTCCACAAAGCTAATCTCAGTGGCGCTATCCTCAATGTAGCTAATTTGATTCGAGCCGACCTCCGCGAGGCTCAACTCGTGGAAGCTACACTGATCAGAGCTGAACTGATTCGAGCTGATCTCAGCATTGCCAATCTGAGCGGGGCTAACCTCAATGAAGCCGATTTGAGAGAAGCCACCCTCAGAGAAGCCAATTTAGAACAAGCAGACCTCAGTGGGGCTCATCTGAGAGGCGCTTGTCTGACTGCGGCTAATTTGGAACGGGCAAATTTGCACAGGGCCGACCTCAGCAGGGCTGACCTCAGAGGAGTTAACCTCTGTAATGCTGAACTCAGACAAGCTAATCTGTCTCAGGCTAATCTCAGCGGCGCTGACTTGCGAGGTGCTAATCTGCGGTGGGCTGATCTCAGCGGGACGAACTTGACGGGCGCGGATCTCGGTGAAGCGAGGTTGAGCGGTGCCAACTTGTACGGAGCCAATTTGAGCAATGCCAATCTGCTGAATGCTACTCTGGTACACGCTGATTTGACTCAAGCAAATTTGATTCACGCTGACTGGGTGGGTGCAGACTTGACTGGTGCTGCTTTGACGGGAGCAAAAATTTATGCTGTATCGAGATTTGGTTTGAAAGCAGATGATATTACCTGTGATTGGGTTGATCTTAGCCCCAATGGCGATCGCAGTGAAGTTCAGCGTTTCAGTGCCGAAAGAGCTCACAAATATTTTAATGCTACGCCTCCTACAGTGCAAATTATTGTCGATCGCCCCCTAGACCCCAACGCTAACTTTATCCTCGCTGCTACCTACCGTCAAATTGCCCTTCAATACCCAGGCTTGAGCAATCCTCCCAGTATCGAAGTTAATTCGCGGCGAACAATCATCTCGTTTAGAATTGAGCAAGACGAACAACTATTTTCCACAGCCTTCGTTGCCATAATTCCCTTTAGCGACGCAGCATTTACGCAGAAAAATATCATCACTCTACTCAGAATGATTCAACCACAAACTGGCAATAACCTTGGTGTCAGAGTTTCAAATTTGGTAGTACAATTAAGCGTGGCTTTGACCCAAACAATTAGAAAAATAGGGGAAATGAAACTTCAGCCCATTCGCCTCGACAATGAAATGGTATCGACTTTTTTTCAATCTCCAACCGAAACCATACTG
The DNA here is from genome assembly GCA_043742065.1 of Oscillatoriales bacterium. Classification (GTDB taxonomy): domain Bacteria; phylum Cyanobacteriota; class Cyanobacteriia; order Cyanobacteriales; family Microcoleaceae; genus Microcoleus. The sequence goes on along the minus strand of JAYTZD010000512.1, from coordinate 32,933 downwards.
TCCAATTCTAGTGCCGAAAGTTTGATGATTCACTATCACCCAGACTTTGGCAGGCATTTGATCAGTTTGCCCGGAGTCAATAAAAATTCAATTAATCCGACAATTAAAGCTCAAAGGCTCACAACACCGCCGATTAATACAGTGATTGAGTTTATCAAAGGCTTTTATCAGCTCGGTGATTAAATATTATAAATCAATAAATTACGTTAATTAATGCTAGCTCCAAAAAGATTAAATTTCCGTTTTAAGTAAATACATCTAATTAAAGACGAGATACAGACGGCCAAAAAGTCGGCTAGACGAGCATCCTTCCTTCTTCCCAGTTTCTAAACCCTTCGACTACCACATTCCTGAGCGGAGTCTAAGGGCAGGAACCTGGTAGTCGAAAGTCTTTCTTCCTTCTTCCTTCTTCCTTCTTCCTTCTTCCTTCTTCCTTCTTCCTTCTTCCTTCTTCCTTCTTCCTTCTTCTTATTAAGGTGAAAATAATGCAGGCAAAAGAACTACTTAAACGATTTGAACTTGTCAAAAGATACACAGAAGGTAACAGAGATTTCACGGGAATCAACCTGAATGAAGCAAATCTTAGTCGCATCAATCTCAGTCAGTCAATTTTCAAAAAAGCTAGTTTATTTGTCACCAACATCAGCGGTGCTAACTTAAGCGAATGTGATTTCACTGAAGCTAATATGAATGTGGTTAGACTCAGCAGCACCAATCTCACACGAGCCATCTTAAATGGCGCTACTCTGAATGTGGCAAATTTAGTACAAGCTAACTTAACAGAAGCTCAATTAATCGGAGCATCCCTGATTAGAAGTGAACTAATCAGAGCCGAACTCACTAGAGCGAATTTTAGCGCAGCTAACCTCACTCAAGCAGATTTAAGAGAGGTAAAACTGACGGGAGCTAACCTCAGTAGAGCTAATCTTAGGAGTGCAAATCTCCGAGGAGCTTTCGCGTCATCAGCTAATTTTGAAGAAGCTAACTTACGTGGGGCTGATTTGACCAAAGCAGAGCTGAAGAAAGTTAATTTTAGTAATGCTGATCTGACACAAGCTTATTTGCATCAGGTAGATCTCAGCGGTGCTGATTTAAGCGGAGCTAATCTCAAATGGGCTGATTTGAGTGGAGCTAATCTCAACGGGGCCGATTTGAGCGATGCTAAATTGAGCGGAGCCAACTTGAATTTAGCAGATTTAAGTAATGCTAATTTAGCAAATGCTAGTTTGGTTCACGCTGATTTGACAGAAACAAATTTGATTCATGCCGATTGGGTGGGTGCTGATTTAACAGGAGCAACTTTAACCGGGGCAAAAATTTGTTTGATTCCCCGGTTTGGGGTGATAGTAGACGAGATTACTTGCGATTGGGTCGATCTCAGTCCCAGGGGCGATCGCACTCAAATTCAAAAATTTAATTCGCCATCAGAATCGAGAAAGTTTTTAAGTCGCAGTCCGGCGCTAGTGCAAATTGTGGTTGACGCAGTGTTAGATCAGTCAGCCAACAACGTTTTAGCAAAATCTTACTATGAAATAGCTCAGTATTATCCGACAATGAGTTGTCCTCCCAATCTTGAAATCGACTACCGCCGGACAATTATCACTTTTAGATTTGATAGCGATGAGCATTTATTGCCAGCAGCCTTTTTAGCAGTTCTTCCTTTTGATGATTCCATAGAAATTCATAAAAATATTGTAGAAATCGGCAAAAATATCCTCAATCAAGATATGGAAAAAAAACTGATAATACAGTTTTGCAAGGGATTGAATGCTGCTATAAATAATATCAAGGAGGTGAAGGAATTGGTGTTAGCAAAAAAAGCTGACTATGAAACAAATTTTTTTGATTCACCTACCAAAACTATTTTAATCAGTTCGGGGCAACAGAGTTTGACTATATATCATCACCCGAATTTTGGTAAGCGAGGTCAAAATAATCCAAGAAGTAAATTCAGTTTGTCTGTAGGTCAACAATTAGTTGATTTTTTGGCAAGTTTTGATTACGCTGATTGAGAAATGTCAACTGCAAAATCAATTGATTGAGGTAGAAGTCCATAATTCGCTGCTTCGTTTCCTGCGATCGCACTCCGAGCCGCATTGGCCACATCACTTGACAATGGCGCGTCTGGTGGCGCGGGCTTTGCGTTTGGGGCGCAGTGCTCTGATTCAAACAGGGCTCCCGGCTGGAGTTTACCAACAGCGCTATCGAGTCAGTTATTTGATGCCGATTTTAATGTGGCCGGAGCCTGTGATTTTAGTGGCGCCGACACGGGTGATCGAGCATTTGAGAGTAGTGGAAATTCCGCGATTGCAAGAGTGGCTGCAAACTGACAAGCCAATCGCGACTTATGACCAAAATACCGATTTCCGAGGACTAATGTTAGCAGATCCGCAATCTTGGCTAGCGTCGCGCTTGGCGATTGATTCGCAACCACACAGCCAGATTCCGACAATTATTGATGGTGTGGATGACTTGGAAGTTTGGACACGCCAGCAATTGACGCTGTGTTTGCATCCGGGAGACTGGAATGACTTGATGCTGGCTGTGCCCAAAGAAGCTGATGCAATCCTGCAAGTGCGGGTACTATTAACGCGGGCTTGCTTTCAGCATCCAGCTAAACCCGATGAGTGCTATTTGCTGGAAACCGCAGAGCAAAATATTTTGATTGGGCTATTTGAAAAGATTGCCTCTAACGCCCTAATTCCGCCTGCTTGGAGCAATTTTTGGCATCGGTGGGAAAGCAACGGAAAACTGAGGTGGGCGCAAATTAATCGATCGGCTGGGTCATTTTCTCTGTACTGTGCGCCGGTACAGGTGGCTGAGGTTTTGAGCCAAATTTGGGACGATCAGCCTGTGGTGTTGATTGGCGGGGCGGTGGATTTGGCACCGAAGGCGCCAATTTTTCGGGAAATGCTGGGACTTCCAGAATTGACTACGGTTAAGTTTTCGCCCGATCGACAAACCGAATTAATTCAACTTTACATTCCCGACGGATTGCCGCTGCCGAATACGCCGGAATTTCAGGGGGTGTTAATTCAGGAAATTCGGACTTTGCTGTGCATGAGTGCGTCGGTTCCGGGGTTAACGGTGCTGATTGTGGGAGATGTACCGCTGAAGGCGAGAATAGCGGCGAGGCTGGCTTCTGAGTTCGGTTCTAGGGTGCGGGTAGAAACAACTGATGTGGGGGAGAATGGGATTTTGGTGACTGGGTGGGAGTTTTGGCGGGAACATCAGGGGGAATTGAGGGCGCCTCATTTGCTGGCGATCGCAACTTTGCCGCTTCCTTCGATGGAAAATCCTTTGGTAACGGCGCGGGTGGCTTATTATAAGGAGCGGCGTAAGGATTGGTTTCGGTTGTATTTGTTGCCGGCGGCGTTGAATGAGTTGCAAAGGGCGATCGCGCCTGTGCGAGAAAGGCAGGGGGTTGTGGCGATTTTTGACAACCGGGTGATTTACCGCAGTTATGGACAGCAAATTTTAGCGGCAATGAGTCCGTTTGCGAGGATTGATTATTTGGATACGACTTGGTTGACGCAGGCTTGAGATCACCTGTTGGCATATAATTGGGTTAAGTATCCAATTTGAAATCTAATTTAGTAGACAAAGATTATGGGTGAATCTAAACGTCGCAAAGAGGCGATCGGGGACAAGTTCGGTAAAGAAGAGCGTATCTATCCCTGGCTGCCGATCACGAAAACCCAAAGCGCAGATTTTGTGAGGTGGACAAGTCGCGGAAGCTGGACGGGAATTAGTTTGTTGGTTGGTTGGTGGATTGTAGTGCGGTTTGTGGGCCCAGCGGCGGGCTGGTGGGTGGTTGATTGATCCTAGGCTCGACCAATGTCTGTTTTATGGGCATTGTGTCGAGTGCAACTGAATTTTTAGGAAAAACTTAGTTGCGAATCTGGAGTTAGTGTGGTATGTTAGTGATCTACGGGCAATTAGCACAGTGGTAGCGCACTTCCTTCACACGGAAGGGGTCACAGGTTCAAATCCTGTATTGCCCATTTTTTCGTTCGTCTTTTCTCTGGAAACAAAGTTGTCCCACTTATGGGATTTCAGTCTCACTCATTGGATTCTAGTCTCACGCATGAAACAGCGAGGGGCTGAATCCTTTATCCAGTAAAGGTTCTAGGTTCTCTCATATATTCTTCAAATATTTAACAAATCTCAGTGAGAGATTTTTTTTTAAAATTCTGTTTTCCGAAGTGCTAGAAAAATTACTAGAAGCGATTTCAACAATGCTTGCGAAAATAAGGAACTTGATTCACTGCCTAAAGATGATCGGCAAACTTACCCTTTCGGGTGAGGATGGGCTGAAAGAAGCCGCTGAATCCCTGGAGAATATCGCGGATTATCACCAATTAAAGCCGACGATACCTCGCAGCCCGCAGGAATTTACATTGCTCACAGGTAGCATACTGCCCGGCGAAATTAGGTCGCCTTTGATTTTGGATTTTGATGAAAACAGCGATCGCCTAACCTAAAAAATCTCAGGAGCTTGAGGCTTATTTATCAAACCAGCGTAATGATCGAAAAGTACCTTTGGATCGTGCCCTGTAATTGCGGCCACTGTAACGGGGTTCATTCCGCCCTCTAGGGCGTGTGAGCAGAATGAATGGCGTGTGTTGCTCGGTTTCCGATACGCCACGCCAGCAAGCCCCAAAATAATCGTCCACGCCCGCTCCCTGAAATTGTGGGCATCCATCTGCTTCCCGGTCAGCGTGGTGAAAATCAAATCTTTCTCGTTACAGTCGGCTGGCTTAAAATTCATCAGCAAAATTTTGAGGCTGGCGGATAGATAAAATTCTCTACAGCTTCCTGATTTGGCGGCCTTTCGCTTACCGCTAGTTACCTGTTCGGCGATCGCAATTTTGCCAGAATCGAAATCTATATCCTGCCAGCGAATTCCGATCGCCTCACCAATCCGACAGCCGGTGCCGAATAGGAATTTAACGAAAGCCGTGTAGTGACTGTAGGTTTTATGTGCCCCGAAAGTACCAATAATTCTGCTAATTTCAATTTTGCTAAACGGCTTGGCATTACCATTTTTACCATTTTTCCGGCGTGGCAAATTGCGCCAAGGATTCTCGGATACTTGCCCTGATTCTAATAGCCATTCCCAGGCTGATTCAAATGTATCAAGCTTTCTATTAAAAGTTTCTGTGGCTAGTTTTTTGCAGCTTAGCCACTGGTAGAAGTTTTTGATATCTTCTTCTGTTAAATTGTCTTTTTTGATTTTAAAGAAGTTAGTTAAGTCTGATTTTAAATAGGTTCTAATTTTGAATGTATCAGTATCCCAGCTATTCCTTTTAAATTGCAGCCAAGTATCAAATAATTCTACGGGAGCCAACGCTAGCAAGGGTTTAGTGACTTTTTTGTATCTGGATAATGAACTATCGTAGGTTCCGGTTTCTATATCCGCTTCGATTTGTAGGGCGATTTGTTGGGCTTTGATGCGGTTGGTTTTGTTGTCGGCTAGCCCAGGATAGAGCGTGCGCCGTTGACCTTGGTAAGTCCATTCTAGGCGTAAACTGTCTTTATCTTGGGCTATGCGAACAACAAACTTTCTCATCTCTTGTAGATGCTTTTAAAGTTGCCAGTTTCGGGATTGAAAAAAGCCTTAGCCGTTCCTAGTGAGCCATTCCGCTGCTTTCTTACTATCAGCTCGACTTGCCCTTTATCGGCAGATTCAGGATTGTAATAGTCATCGCGATATAGGCAAATTGCTAAATCGGCATCCTGCTCGATGTCGCCGGAATCTTTGAGATCTGACATCATTGGGCGCTTATCATTTCGGGCTTCAACTCCCCGATTTATTTGGGCTAGCGCTACGAAGGGAACATCGAAATCTTTGGCGATCGCCTTACAATGCCCTGCGATCGCACCAACGTCCTGAGCGCGGTTGCCGGCATTGCGCTCTCCCAGAAGTTGGATGTAGTCGAGTACCACCAGCCCGATTTTTCCGTATTGAGCCTCAACTCGGCGTAGTACATTCCGCATGGCTGCGGGGGTTAGCTGAGTGCCGGGGGTGTCGTCGATTATGATCGGCATTTTAATCAGCTCTCCGATCGCAGCCGACAAGCATTCATCCCACTCTTTATCGTGAACCTTATTCCAAATAAGCCTCTGAGCATTGATGCCAGAGAGAGAGGCTAAAAACCTCTTTACCAAGCTTTCCTTACTCATTTCAGCGGAGAAGAAGACCACTGGCAATTCATGTTTTCCTGCAATCTGTAGGGCTAGATGCCCCCCAAACCAAGTTTTCCCCATAGAAGCTCTAGCAGCAACTATGATTAAATCCTTCTTTACCAATCCTCCGATTAGATTATCCAAATCGGGTAATCCCGAAGTGTAGCCAGGTTTGTGGCCAGCATCTAAATCTGCCATTACGGCGCTCATGCAGTCACTCACCGACCAAATTTCTTGGATATTATTGGCGTTAATTGCCAGAATTTGCTCTTCAGCGGAGGCTAGGATGTCTTCTAGAGGCATCGCCAATTCTTGCCCTAATTGAGCAATTTTGCAGCCTGCCTCAATCAGTTTGCGCCGCTTGTATTTGTCTTCGATTAAGACTGCATACTGGTCGATGTTGACGGCAGAAACGGTGCGATCTACTAATTGGGCTAACTTCACCTGTCCGCCGACCCGCTGGAGCTGATCATGATCTATTAGCCAGCTAGTGACTGACATCAGATCGGTGGGTTTGCCCTGGGAAAATAAGGCTGTAATCGCTCTGTAGATAATTTGGTGAGCGCTGATGGCGAAGATTTCGGGAATGAGGAGTTCCGATACTCTGGAAATGGCTTCGGGGTCAATCAGAATCCCGCCTAGAATTGCTTCTTCGGCTTCTACATTTGTCGGCATCAAGTCGCTCATTTTGTCCCTCCACTTTTTATTTTCTCAAAGAGAGCCTTGAACCTACCGGGGGAAGGCCGCTCTATTTCTTCTGTGAATATTGATGATTTTGCGATCGCACTTTCATCCTCAGCGACTGGCATCAGCATCGCTTGAGGTTTTGGCTGCGCCTGGAATTTCTGCCACCAAGCTTGAAAGTCGGCGGACTTTTCTACAAAGCGGTGGAAGCTTCTAATCTCTTCCCCCTTGGACTTTCGCCATTCAGTGCGGATGAATTGCTCAAACTTTGCCCTGATATCTTCTGGAACCTGTTTCAGGCGCTGATATTTGGGTTCTGGCGGTTCGGGCGTGAACTCTTCCGTTGGTGGGGTGACTGCGGGGGCTTCTTCCTCACCCCACCACATAGAAATTCCCCCGATCGGCTCCCATCGGAATTTAATTCCTTCTGCCTTTTCTAATTGAATTAGGGCGCGATAGAAAGTGCTTCTGGGGATTCCAAAATGCTCGTAAAAACTGCGAGGGCTGGGGATATTTAGCTTGTGGCCTTGTTGTCGGTAGATTCGGATAATTGAATAGATGTAGCCACTAGCTGTCAGAAGCCTCGCTTTATATCTAGTGGTAGCATCTTGAAGAAAAACTCGTTCGTGTTGCTCTTGACGTGGAGGTTTGAAAGCTGGTATAATTCTGTTCATGTTAATAAGATAAATTTGGGTTTGTGACTGCTTCCAGGCGGTCATTTTTTTTGCCAATTCGAGGTGATATACTGATGCCATTCGGTAGCACTTCGCACCGCCATTTGATAGCGCAGCGCTCAGTATTCCTCTCTCTGAATGCCTGCCAGATTGAATTGTCTGATGCCGCTAACTCAGTGCCGCAGGTTTTGGTGATGGTGGGAATTTTTACACCACGAAACATACTCTTCAATTCCTTATCAGTGCGAATGGAGCCGAGTCTGTAGTTCGGCTTCTTTTCCTCATTGAATTTATAGGGGATGAAATCTTGAAAGAGCTCACCAACTCTGAGGTAGAAGTTTTGCCCAATCTCGCTATAGGATTCTCCCTTTTCTCTGATTCGGGCAATGCAGATCCATTCATCCTTGATGCGGGAATAGCGGAGGATTTCTACAGTTAGATCGTCCGCTTGAACAAGCTTGCCGATCGCGAATTCCGATCGCCAACCCTCCATTTCTTCAAGCTTGGGGCGGGTAGGCTGCTCAGTTACGCGATCGCCAAAAAAGCCAATATTGATAGAGTCGATCCGCTTCTGCAAGGATTTCAGCTCCTCCAGCCTCGCCGTTTGCTCAATTCGCTGTCTGCTCAGGATTTCAAAATGGGGGATATTGTGATCAACATCCCAGGCTTTGAGTCGCGATTCCGTGGTGAAAACGCGATCGCAAATATCATCCTCTAGCCAGTCCATTCGCCGATCGGGCTTGGTCTCGCCCTCAGACTTTTTTGCAAGTTGCAGTTGGAGTTGGGCGACTTTTGCCAGCAGGTCACGGCGATCATTTTCTAATTCGTCCACCTGCTTTTGCCCAAGGCGGATATTGCCAAAGCGGCCAAAGATTTCCCTGAACCTGGGAAAATTATTGCCTAGATAAAAGATCAGAACTGCGAACGGTGCCGGCTGATTATTGCCATCAGCAATAAATTTGATTCTGCCTCGCCATTCGCAGAAGGGAAGGGCTGCGAGTAACTGATGCCTCGCGGTATCCGGTGCCGCCTTGATGAGTAGAATGGCTTCGGTAGTTACTCCCACCAGGTGGCTTGCAATGAGCTTTGATACGGCTTCATTGGCTAAGGAAAATGCGGGATTGAGCCAAATCCGACCAGCCCAGGGTTTGGTGAGTCCGTCGGTTTCTTTGGTGTGAAATTTAGTGGCTCCGACAGTTTTGTTGGCAACCTCACAGCTCATTGGATCTAGATCAATTCCGCCCATCACCTCGCGGGCTGCACTGATGATATTTTCGGGAGTATAGTGCTCATCAGATTTGGAACTCGTGAGGATTTTCAGATTGCGATCGGCGGGCTTGACTTCCGGCTCGGAATCGAAAAAAGGGATTATTTCGGAGAGAGAATCGGGGTAAATTGTTGGTAGATTTTTTTCGATCCTCGATGCAGTTAGGGCTGATACTGGCTCTGGGGCGTGGGTTTCGGTTTCTATTCCTTGAAAAGTGAAGTTGACCACCCAGACTTCCTTCTCGGCATCTCCTTCAAAATATTTATCAATAAATTCAGACCGCGTGGCGCACATACCGCCTTCTGCTATCAATTCACTTTGACGCATATTTTTCAGAGCTTCTTTGTAGGGTGGTTCGTTTAGCACTGCCCAGCCGATTTGTTTGCCACCCGCGTGATAACCTTTATCGATCGCCGGTACCCTCAGCTTTTTGCCTTCCGTCACCGCGCGACTCCATGCCTTGATAAATTTGGCGGCGTGGGAATCTTTCCAGTCTCTGCGAGTAACGGATTTTTGGGGTAGATATTGGGCTGTGTAGCCGAATGAAATTGGGGTTCCGAAATCTAGATAATTCATAGTTTTGGGTGGTAAAAGGCGATCACACTTTGTGGATGCAAATCGCCTAGTTTAATCAGGAGAATTTGCGCTTGAGATTCCAGATTGCTGAATGAATTTTGCTCATAGGCCAATGCAGGATTAGCCAAAATTTGAAGATCCAGGAATCAAAAATAGGCTTCATTGCCTGACAGTAGTGATTCTCTATCAATTCCAAATCGGATAGCGATTCGAGATGTGGGTGAGCCTTGAGATATGCTTCTTTCCAGATATCGAAAGATTTCCAGACGTTATCGGTGAGATCGTTTCTGTCGCAGGTAAGCCAATCTACAATCCAGATCCCGTGCCATTCCCATTTAATTTGCTTCATCAGCAGCCTCAATATTGGACAGAATCTTCCCGACTACTTGGCAATAGGAATAGCCTTTTAGTAATTGATAGAAAATGCCAGTTTTGTTGTCATAAACGATCGGTGGCAGAGGTTGCCCCCACTGCAATTCCACAGTGACTTTATGGCCGTCGAGGTCGAGTGCGACTTTGTAAGGCGTGGATTTAGGCATATTGGTTGATTCCTGTAATTTAAAGCTTCACTCAATCAATGTGGACGGTGAATCCGTGACCGAATCGAATTCCCAATCATCTGACATGATGTCGCTGGCTAGTTCTGCCTTGCCTCCTGGGGAAAGCTCTCGGATTAGAGTGATTACTGATTGGAGCTGGGTGCCGTAAAAGCCGTGCCGACCCCTGATTTCGCAGAGCTGAGTGTGAGAGGTATCGATCAGCCAAAAAGCGTGAAGGCCGGCCGCCATTTTCTCGCTCCAACTTAGGAATGGCAACAGCATATTGATCCTTGCCATTAGTTCGCGATCGCTCTCGGAGATTTTCGCCATCTGTTCGTCAAGGTCTTCGTCATCTATGTCGGGTATTTCAACTTGATGAGTCATTAATTGCTCCTATTTTTGGTGTCCAGTTCCAGCCGATTTTGTAAATTAGCCCCTCTGTCTCCAATTCTTTGATCAGCTCATATATAGTTGTGCGATTTATCTTTTCGCCCATCAGCGAGAGTAGATCGGTGGTGGCGAGGCTTTGCCTGGAGGTGATGAAGGAAAGAATCCTGTTTTTCCTCTCAGCTCTTTTCTTCGCTCTCTCGCCCGCCCTTGCTGCTAAAGTTTTTTTCAGTTCAATCACTGAATTTTGGCGACTTTTTTCTCTGACCTCGGATGGAAGCTTGATGGCAAGAATTTCTTCTGGACTCCATTTGCGGCCGATGTGGTAGCGGGGTAGGTAGGTGATATTGGCTGGATTCATAGGCTGCTGATGTGTTGGTGGGTAAAATCCGCTACCAAGGCCCGACCGGGTAATTCGTGGCGAGAGGTATTAGTTCTCGATCGACATACCGGGGATTGTGGGCTTGATCTGAGGATTTGGCGCTAGGCAAAAACACTGAGAGAATGGATGTGGCGATGGGGCTGAGGCTCAATTCAAGCCCGATCGCTGGTTATTTTACTAGGAGAGGCGAACACTGATGTGCGCTATCATGAGTATAGAACATCAGTGTGCGTTATTGACGCGCATGAAAAAAAAATTAGATGAGCATAGTTTTATGAATCTCTATCAGAGGGCGGGTTTCAGCCAAAAAGAGTTTGCCGAAATTTTAACTAGAAGATTTATTGAGATTGGAAGTGAGCGCAAGATTACTCCCAAAAGCATTAGGGAGTGGAATAACGGAAAATTTGAGCCTAGACTGACACCCAGAGAGACTTTGGAGATGTGTTTGCTCCTGCAATGCAACCTTTATGATTTAGTTTTGGCGACCAGTCCTAAAAAGAATATCCAGCTTCTTGATGGCGTGGCGAGAGTCGGTCAATAAAAAGAACATCAGTGTTCGTTTTGTGCTATCCTTATTTCACAAGCCAAAACGAGCACCGCCCAAAACCTCAGAGAGCTGACAGCCTCTGCCCAAAAACGACCTGTCACGGCGGTGCTAGTAAGGCTCCAATCTAAAACCAATAAGCTAAAGAGCGATCGCCTAAATGCCTGAGATAGTAATCTTAGGTGCTCCGAGAGATAGCAGTCTTGGCATCAAAACCTGCTTGGCGACGCTTCCAGGAGTCCAGTTCAAAGCTAAAGAGTACGCCTATTGATCAAAACGTTGACCATGACCAAATGACCAGCAAACTAATCGAGGGCTTATTTAGTGGTAGTTTCTGAGCTGATTGAGATTCTCAAAAAGTGCGATCCAAATGCGGAGACTCACTTTTGTTATGGAGACAATGAAAGGGCTGATGTTGTTGAATTTGTAGAATTTAATACCAGCAGCAACAATATCTTTTTCTACGAGGATGAGCCAAGCTGGGATGCCGACAGCTCCTTGGACGATCGACTTGAACTTGACACTATCACCTTGATTAGTGATGGATTTGCCGAGACTACCTATCGAGAGCATCCAAGTGTCTAAAGTCCGAACTCGAACATCTAAGTACGAGAAAGCTGTCGAACTTATTCCCCAGTCCGAAGGGCAGCACCAAAACGAAGTCTACGAATTAATGCGGAAATCTGGATACTTCTGGAATCCCGATCGCGAAGAATGGAAGCTAGAGCCTTTGTTGGCCGGCTAACTTCTTCGCATCTAATCAATTCTCATCTCAAATGTTTTTACAGGTAAAACTGTTCGGCCTCGAGCGCAGTTTTACCTTGCCCAAAATCACTGAACTTTGAAAAATGAAAAGCATTAAACGCCGAGATATTCGGTTGATTTATGAAAGTGGCGATTTCCCGCATGATACATCTATCAATTGTCCTGATTTCCCTAAATTTATCCTAGATAATCAAGGGAGATTATTTCAGAAGAACAGGACAATTTTTAACTCAGATCGGTACAAAACGACTTACTCGGAAGTGTCAGTTGCGATTTTATCGAATATTGAGATTGCTGAAAATGCGATCGAGGTAACTCATGGCTAAGCAATGGTTTTTGATCAAATCCCTGGGAATAACTGTTGATCTAGATCTGATATCTGAGGTCATCTGGAACTCCGGTTCGGCGGCTAGAGCTTACTATTATGCAACGGGAATTTGCCTCGGCACTAGCATAGCTTACGATTCGATGGGAGGTGAATTTCGAGGGAATTACTGGTATGTCCAGGATCGCGAAGACAGAGAAAGCCTCCAGAAAACTTTGGTTTCTTTGGGCTTGCCCACTATCAAACTACTTTTTCAAAAGGATAGCAATTGCCAATGACAGTCCAAGAATTGATTTCCATCCTAAAAAAGTGCCCTCTTGATGCAGAAGTGAATTTCGATCATGCCGATCCTGACACTTTCAGGATTAGCCCAATCACCTATATTGAGTTGGATCGAGAGGATAATTCCATATCTTTGTATGAGGATTTGGCAGCATTTGATCGCCTTCGTGGCGAATGTGTGGAGATTGCCTCAATAATCCAAAAGGCTCCCAATTTCATAGAGACAACCTATCGAGAGGCTGTCGATCGCTAGTCAAAAGGGCTACCCAATCTTTCGATCGGATAGCCCCTCACACTACATTCCCGGCCAGGAATGCGGTGTGTATTCAGCTCAGTATCTACCTACCTAAAACAATGATACCCCTACAACGCCACGTCCAGAAATTTCCTGTTGAGATTGTCACACAACAGGCTCCCAACAAAACTTACACAATCGAAATTCCAGCCCGCACCCAAGAACAGGCAGTTGCCTCTGCCGAAAATGGTGGGGCTCGTGATGTCGGTTACTACGACTGGGTGAAGATTTCCTCTGGCAACGAAACAATCGAGCGCCCCCCGCATCGCGGTGGCCCTCGCACTGACTAAATCCCACTGCACTGTGCAGCCAACTCACTGCACAGTGCACTGCACTCAACTACATAGTGCATTGCACTTTAATAGCCAAGAATTACCAGGATCCTTGCAGCAAAGGAGAAGCAACTATGCAATCAGAAAATATCATCGAAATCTACGCAGAGGCAGAATGCACTGTGCAGCCAGTCGAATACTCGATCGAAGATTTAGAGAAAATTCTCCGAGTCAAACGCCGCCAAGTTCTCAATTATTCCGCCACTATTTGTGACTGCTGTTGGGAGCCTGAAATCATTTTTAAGCCCAGCTTCGGCAAATTCTCGGTAAGGATGCTGACAGAAATGCGTCGGCTTCAGGGTATGGGGGCAACCGAATATCGCAGCCAGTGTGCGATCGAAAGTGAAAAGCCAAGCACTCACAAAATTGAGTCGGCTCTGGCTATTTCGCCAACTGCGGCAATCTCCAGCTTGAATTCAAAGATTGCTGGTTTGCAACAAAGTTCGGTAGTAAATTCGGCGAATCTAGCCGATCGAGTCCGAGGAAAACTTGCAGAAATTGCTCAAACTAATCAGCTAGCAGTCGATCGCAATCGAGCCCTCAATGAAGCTCAAATGGTGGCTGCTGACAATGAAGGAATTGAGGAAGCTTTGGAGATTCATGCCAGAAGGATTTCCGCCAGGAACGCGACTCTAGCTCAGCTCAAGGCAATGGAATTAGAAAATCCGGTAGTTGATTAGGAGGCTTTTACCATGATTCAAAATTTCCGTGTAGCTCAAACCCCCGGCGCAGCCCATATATCTAAAGAATTCGGCTATCAATCTGGGCTCCTTACGCCGGAGATGGTGCATGAAGCAGCCCGCCAAGCAAAAATCTTGGATCTGCAAAAGCAGCTCAGAACCGCCTACAACCGCCATGATGCCAAGATTCGCGCCAATAAAGTTGAGATCGAGCGCCTCACATTAGAAGCAATCGAAAATGGCCTCACCGACAAAGCGCAGATTGATAAATTTGTGAGCAAAGCAATAATTGCTGCTGCCAAACATGATCAGCATATTTCTGATTTAGATCATAAATTGCAGCACGAATTGAATCTCGTTAAAGCGCAGGGGGCTTCAACCCAAACCCTGCAAAACATGGATTTTCGCCAGCGGTTGCTATTGATAAAGGCAAATCACCAAGCAAAAGGTGAGATACAAACTAATGGTTTCCAGCAATCCTTAAGAGCTATCCAAGCCAGCCCACAACGGGCAATCGCCATGCAACAGCGACGCGCCAATTTCAATAACTACATTAACGCTAAAGATTTTGATGCCGTGCCAGCCGTACCGGGTAATTCTAGTAGTGGTAACGGGAATTTAGGAAGCAATTCTAAGGGCTTTCTAGGCGGACTTTTCGACTTCTTTACAGGCAAAAATTAACCCTTAGCAGCGGGTCTAAATGACCCGCTATTTTTGTATGCTTTCACAGGATTTTGATTCATCTGAATTCGACTACTTAAATGCTGGGGACTTTTCGCAAACTGAAAGCCAAACAACTGCAAAAACTCCCGAAGTTACTGGCATCGTTCGGTTTTGGAATCTAACCGGAAACTGGGGAGAATTCGGCAGTTACTTCGGCGCTGGTTTGTCTGCGTCTCTTATCGTTCGGGCAGTTCCGGTGCTCATCCCGGCTGCTGTGATTCTGATTCCGGCGGCTGGTTTGGGCTTGGCTCTGTACAGTTTGAGCGCCGAAGGTTCGGGTAAAGTTCGATCGCAATTAATCCTCTTAGCAGTTGCGACAGCCCTTTTAGCGGGGAACTGGGATGCTTGGCAAGCATGGATTATTGCCAATTCTCAGTTACTCATTCTCACTTTTGCGTTAATCGTGATTGTCCTCGGTTTTGTCGGTACACAGATTTGGAGCAAGTTAAATGTTGAGCAATAAAAACCAGCCAATTGTTGCAGGACTTTTAGGCATCAGTATCGCCGGAATTGTCGGAGCGACGGCGCTACCTTTTAACGATCGCATTGAATACAGAATCGGCAACAGGATAGAGTCACAGCCCGCTTGGTTAGTACCTCCAAAAGCAGAATTTAGAAGCTTAGAGCGCGGGTACGGTGGCATCAAGATTCTGCTTTCTCTGTTGGCAACTGGAGGCATGATTACAGTGATGCTGATTGCTCGTAAGGAAGGGGAATTAGAGCCGACTCGACAACGAATTAAAGGCTATCAGCAGCAGGCTTACGAATTCGATTATGCTGCTGAATCGGCATATCAGATGGCACTAACCCAGCAACAGTACAAAACCCTTTTAGAGGCTGACGATGTGGCTTTCCAAGGGGAGATCGAAACCGCATATTGTGAATCGCTTGAGATTGACCCGCGCCAGCAACAGGCACAGCTAACAGGTACAGCGACACTCGACAGCGTGACAAACCCCGGCGACAAAGTGGATCAGTCATCCTCCCCAGAAATCGGGTCCAAGAGTTCAAACAACGTTGAGGTAGCTCGTCAAATTGCCGCCAAAGTCCTGAATTCTTTAGCAGGCATAAATACATCAATCTTCCTCGCAGCTCCTACTCGTTGTGGCAAAACACACACTCTGCACAAGTGGCTGGGAGACTTAGTAACGCGATTCCCACAGGCTGACATCTATGTAATTGGGCAAAAGTACGAAAACTTCCCAGGTGTTGCCAGCGACCGATTGACGGTGTTTGACCCGTTGCAAATTGAACAGTCAATGAGATTTCTGGATGAGGTTTACGAGAAGCTACAGCAGAGAAAGTCAAAGCCCGCAACAGAGGAAACGTACCGGAATCGACCTATCAAGTTAATCCTTGAGGACTGGTTCGCGACACATCAGTGTTTGTCTCAAAAACGGAATTCTGCTATCTGGGAAACTGCTGCCACCAAACTAGGCACGATAGTCACTGTCGGGGGGCAATATAACGTTGGATACTTCATCTGTACCCAATCGTTTAACATCGCCTCTAGTGGTGTGGCAGATAGCAATATCCGACTAAATCTAGCGCTATTAGCACAAGGTTTGGTGCGGACTACTGCCGACGGTGAAGAACAAGGCTCCTACGGGGTAATTGAGCAAATGCTGAATAACTCAAACGTCATCGCAAGCAAGGAAACAAGGGACAGATTAGCATCGGATTTGAAGTTACTGATTGAGCCTTCGATGACTGAGCAAACCCCAATCATTCTGTCTACCATCGGCAATCCAGTGTTAGGGCTGATGCCGAAAATTGACGTGCGTAAAGCGACTGTTGATGATGTTCCAAGCGGGGACACCTCAAACGCTCAAAAACAGTTGGGAACGCCCAAAGTCGCACTAGAGGTAGAATCGGAACAGCCCGGAAGCCCTGCGGAACATGGGGAACAGCTTTCTGACTTGCTGGAACAGTTGTTAGCCGGAACAGTCGAGAAAGCCGTTTTTGGGGATGATTTCCCTGTGGAACAGGAAGACAGAATGAAGCTAGCCAAGGCTATTATCAAGCAAAATTTAGGGCAAGAACGAACCATCTGGCTATTGTGGGGAGTACGTCGTGGGGGAAGGAATCACGCTCTGTATACTGAAGCGCGGGCAATGCTAGAACGGCTAATTAATGGCGAGGTCAACAATGATGATTAGTAGCTTAGTACGCATTTTGCATATTATTTAGATAAGGATTAAAACCATGAAACTCAAGCACGATCACACTTATGAAGCAAGGATAAAAATCAAGGCACTAGGAGGCAAATGGAATAAAGAAGATGAATCTTGGGATGTACCATTTGCTAATTACGCCAAAGCATTGTTAGCTTGCTTGGAAGCTGAATCCGATTTTTGGCAATCCGAATACAATGATCCAGAAAATGTAGCAGGGGATTTAGACTCAATTGAACGCAAATGGGCAAACTGCACTGCTCGAATCAAGGAACTTGAAGCACAAATAAACTCAGAAACCCAAGCAAAATGAACAAAACAACCTACGAAAAAATCAAAGATAATTCTGCCTTACTTCACAAAATCTATGAGATTGGAAAGTACGAGAACTATGAGCTGTTTGACGAACCATACAAACTTGCGATCGAAGTGCTGACTTGGCAACAGCTTGACGAAAAAGTGCTAGCTGCAAAAATTGGGATTAGTTGGCACACAGTCAAACAAATTAGACGAGCTTTAGGGATTTAAGTAATTTTGCGATCGCATCAGCGGGAATTGCGGCCGATCTACCACCCAATTCCAGGATCGATGGGCGCTCAATCAAAAATCTGTACACCTTGCAAAAATAACCAAATGAAAATCTTCTTTTTTGATCTAGACGGCACACTCAGGGAAGCCAAATCCGGGCAGACATTCATTAATGATCCGGCGGATCAGAAGCCAATTGCGGGCGCTCAAAAAGCTGTGAGCTATATTTCATCCAAGGGTTTTATCTGCATCGGAATCACGAATCAGGCCGGTGTAGCTGCGGGCAAGAAATCCTTGGAAAGTGCGATCACGGAACAGCGCATCACTTTAGATTTGTTCCCCGAATTATCTGAAATTTTCTTCTGCCACACATGGGGGGAAATCTGTTACCAACTTTCTCGCGGCAACTTGCCATTGGAATTTAGCGCTCCATTATCAGGAGATGGCTCTAAAATCTCGTGCCGGAAGCCGGGGCATGGGATGCTTTTGTTGGGCGCTCAATCGCTAGCTGACCTGAGTGATGGGGGTGATTACTGGATGAGTGGCGATCGCCCTGAAGATGAGCAAGCCGCCAAAAATGCCGGAATCAATTTCATTCCGGCAGAGGTGATGCTTGCCAAATTCACTGGGAGTGGGATGGGGGAAATTGAGGCTAAGTGCGATCGGCAAATTTTGCTGAAATTTCTAGATATCTAATTTAATTGAGATTGAAAATCCTCGGATGTTCACGGCATCTGAGGATTTTTTTTGATTCGGACTACCAATCCCCTCACGGAATGTGCCAAACCAAAATATGTAAGGGATCCCCTACAAGTTGGCTTGCCGTAACAGGGGGTATGCGGATACTTCCAGATTGCAGTCGAGGGTTCGGGCTAAAATCTCCGCCCCCTCCTTTGAGGATGAAAAAAATCCCGGTAGCCCCGATGCTATCAAGTATTTGGGCACTTATACTTACTATTTTCTCGGCAGGAATAGTCCCAATTCCCACAACGGTTTCAGTCCCTACGGCAGCCACGGTTGTAGAAATCAAAGTGCAGAGCACAGAGTGAAATCCTGGCACATCCAGATGATTTACCTTGTGTAGTAATTCCGAATCGTATCCATCCGCATTGCGAATTCGTAAAGATTCACTTCCGTAACCAGCGTGATAAAGCGCTGTCGCTGAAACTCCACCGCGATGAAATCCTAGGATCGGATTACTACCATCGGTTGTTCTCAATTCGAGATGATTTTGCCCCGCGGCGTAACTTGCTACCGAGAGTGCGGGATTATTTTTGGCAATTGTCTGACCACCGGTGAGGGCTAAAAAAGCGTTTACAATTCGATTCCACAATGGCGGATGCGGATCTACGGCTGCCGTGTGAGCATTTATCGCTGCTGTGGTTTCAGCGTCTCGTGCGATCGCCGCCGGAATATCCGCATCGGTTAGTGCCACTGCCGATTGCCTGTACCGTCCATCCCCTTGAGATATTTGCAAATAGTTTGCTGGATTGAAATTTCCATCATTCCAAATCCTTCGCCAGGGCCGCCAAATATTCGCACTTACAGTCCGAAAATAACACTCGTCATCAATGTCGTGCTGCGTGACCAATTGCATACCCCATTTACCCCCCAGGTAAGCAAATCGGGCCTGAAATCCCTGAATATGGCCCATACCGGGGGGCCTATTGCCACCACCATCCCGACAATCCAGAAATCCCGAACCAGAATCGAAAACATTCTCGGAACTCACGTTCTGCCCAAATCCAAAAATCGGAAATGGGTGCAAGGCGGATACGTGTGCTGCCACAGCATTTGCGGTTTCAGCGTCTCGCGCGATCGCTGCGGGGATATCAGTATCGGTTAAAGCTACGGCAGTTTGTCGGTACCTCCCATCCCCCTCTGCCTGCGTGAGGTAGATCGGATGTGGATCGACTGCTGCTACGTGTGCAGCATCCGCCGCTACATACTCTGCATCACGAGCGATAAGCGCCGGAATATCTGCATCGGTAATTGGCTTCGGAGCTCTCCTTACTGGCATGGCAATTTTCTACTTTTTACTACTAAACAATCGTGAATTCTGTGATGTTAGCCGTACCACTTCCGCCGATACTGAGAGCAGAAACAGCCCCTTGCCAGTTGAAATTATCCTCAAAATAGTCCCCGACTTCTAACCGAATCGATCGAGCGGTCGCGGTGACAGTAGCGGCATACGCAACAACTATGGGGACAGTACCATCATTTTCAATACTAAATCCGCGCCGATTACCAGCAGGCCTGCTAGCCAAAACAACCGATGTGGTAGTAGTTATCGCAGGCTCCGTCACTGTCGAAGTATTCGGAAAACTGGTAATTGGCGATTGCTGAACAAACGCTCTATATAGTGCCATCTTTTGTAATATTGTTGAGTTCCTGCCACCTCATTATAATCAGTTCTTCGAGCATTTTGGCCATAGTTTTCTCTTGATCTATAGCCATTTTTTTTAAAAATTTCCTACTTTCCTGGGAAACATGGAAACTCAGGATAACTTTATTGTTCATACAATGTGCCTTGCCAGGATCTAAGGGAATAATTTTTATTATAGAATACTTTCTTTTTAAAACGATTGCTTAAAAGTGAAATGCAACTAATATATAAATATCCTCTAACTTAAACTCTCATGACAACCCCAGCCCCCAACCCAGAAATTCAATTACTCCAACTCTTGAAGCAGCGCTTAGATTTTTTCGAGTCGCGAATCTCCACCCTGGAATTTACAACCCGATTGCAGACTATCGATTCAGAATTTTCACAGCAATTTGAAGCCCTAATACTTGAAATACAGGCGCTAAACAGCACCCAGCAACCAACCCCCTAATCGGCACTATCACTTAAAAATACGACGATGGCAGTAATCACACCTGGAATAGGCGCAACTATCCTTGCACCCACAGCGGAGGGACAAGCTTTTCAATTATTGCAATGGTGGCAGATGCAAGAGGAAAATCTTACAATCAATCCGTTGCAGCAGGAATATTTCACCGGAACAAAAAACACAGATACAAACAACAAATTTTTTGAAGGGACATGGAAAATTCCAGCAACCTTCACAGCCTCAGCCCCACTAACTTTGATACCGGGGACACTTTATCAGGGACTGATATTCACTCCTGGAACCACGCCGGGAACATTCACTGGTGAGACACCGACAGCCTATACACTGCGACTACTTTTGTGGCTTGTAAATCGGGAAACAAATAGTCAATTTAATCCAGACAAGTTTAACAACACCACCGCAAAATACGATGCAGTTGCGGGCACCTACGAAGGGACATTCAAACTTCCTTATATCACCTCTTTACTGCCAAATGGAGGGACACAGGACGTAGCGAGAGCGTACCTACTATGATCGATGACAGGAGGTACACAGGTGTAATTTTATTCAGTCCCGCACTGAATGCCCAACCGCAAATTATCCTGGATTGCGCTGCAATTTATGCTGCACAGACCAGGTGGATCGCGCAATATGCGGCACTCCCCCAAGTAACAAATCCCCCTCCTATTTTTTACTTAAATCCTGGATGGGAATTTTTTCTTGAATCCTTGCAAATTAATTATTATGCAGCCAGCCTCCCCGCAGCCCCAGCCCCTGAAATTAAGGCAAATTCTACTCAAGCTGACAAACTAATTGCTGTCAATGCGATTTCCAGAGAATTCAAGAAATTCGAGATATCCCTTTTTCAAAGAGAAGCATCAACGGCATCCTGGCAATTGATGGGGGTAGAAAATATGCACAACTATGGAAACAGATTTAATTTCTTGAATTTAAAAAATCCATTCCTCACTCATGGGGAAGTTGATATTTTTAGCCCTACCTCTCAATTAGCGATTCAGTTCAGGGCAAATGACGATTCAAGACGGATCGCGATGCCTACGGTTACCGATCTGATTTCAGTTCGCGGAAGCTGGAGGAGCGCATTAAGCCTATGAGTATGGGGATATCCAAAGCCCAAGTATCTGAAAAAGGACTCAAAGCTAGCGGTAGTATTGGCGGTCAAAAAGGAAATGTTGGAATAAGTCGAGATGGGGTTGTGGAATTAGGAATTAATGTAGGAATTGCACAGATTGGATTTTCAACAGATTATGGCGGGGGTGTGGTTGTCGGCTTTGCAGGGCAAAAGATTGTTTGGGGATTAGAAGGTGGGAAGATATCTATTAGATTTGGTGGATTTTTTGAGGTGGATGTCGAGGCTAGGGATTGTGTTGTCAGTGAAATTAAAAGAATAGCTGGGATAGTAGTTTCCTCGCGCACCTATCCCGATCCGGGTTGCAAGTTGCCACCAGAGCCAGATCGAGTGAAAAAAGAGCCATTTACGCCTCCCACGATTATAAATCCAGTAGGATTGCCAATGGCAAAGGATTGTGCTTCGGGGAAATTCCTGTGCATAGATTATCTGCCGATCGGTCCTCAACGACAAAGGTACTTTTTATGTGAAGACTCTTTAGCAAGATATTGTTATGAGCTAAATAGCCACCCCACTGATACGAATGATGAGCTAATGGCAAGGTGGTACTTTGGTGGTGCCGAGTGGGAAACCTTTCGGCTAAATAGAGAATCCATCTCGCCCTGTGGGATATGGTATTATTCTCGCAATCTGAACCCATTCGTACCCGGAATGGAAGGTGGTTCCTTACCCAATATGCAGGGAACATTCCGCCTGACATACAGCATTCTTCTGTACGTGCCAAAAGGCGCATCCAAGGAATCACCAGGAAATAGGTGGTTCACCAGCGGTGGATTCAATTATAAGGCCACAATCCTTAGCATGAAACCACCTCCATCTTGCGGACTTGATGAGCCAAAACTTTCACCCCCATCCCCATCCGCAGGAAATCGCCCCCCCATGAAACAAGATTGCTGTGAAATTCTAAAAGCCGATCTTGAGGATATCAAAGAAGTTCTGGCTACCAAGGAAATGCTAGCCAAAAAACTCACATTCCCTTGGCGACTGCGAATGCCGGGAGGCGAAGGGGATGAGATAATCACCGACTACCCGAACCTAGCAAGAGCGGTAGTGCAGGTGATCGATCACCTCGGCATCCACCCGCCGAAACTGAGTATCAAGGATATCAATAATGCCATTGCTGGCGACCAAAGTATCAGCAATCAATTCCCTTGCGCCACCCAGGGATTTGAGGCTCTCATGGCTCAAGTTTGGGATGCAAATGCTGACGTAGATACGCTCACCAATTTTCTGTATCGGCTCTCGTGGCTATGTGTACAGCAATCTATGAATTTAGCAGTAGTTTCTTCGGATATCCAATCTATCAAGGATATGGTTGGCGGGAAAACGGTGCCTGACGTAGCTTCGATTACCACCCCATTCAATATAGGGGCGGGCATAAAAAAAGCCAGTACCAGAGGCGAGGGATTTG
Organism: Oscillatoriales bacterium; assembly: GCA_043742065.1. GTDB lineage: Bacteria > Cyanobacteriota > Cyanobacteriia > Cyanobacteriales > Microcoleaceae > Microcoleus. Next base: position 10,192 of record JAYTZD010000512.1, on the reverse strand, counting down.
GTAAAAAAGGTGGAGCAATTGATAAAAAAATTGATGCAAATACAGAGCTGGCTACTGAATCGCTGCTACCAGATTTCCTCCAAATCAGAGATAATGATATCGCTATCGAGAGATTCGATGGAGGTAAGGATGTATTTGATATGCTATCAATGATTCTTCTCAAAATAGAAAAATTAGAAGCGAGATAAAACAATGTCAAAACCACCAGAAAAGCAAATAAAACTCGACGCCAATCAAACATCTAGCGCTGCCACCTATTATGGCGGAGCAGATCAAAGCTGGCTGAGCAAAATTCAAGGGAGTATGGAATGGGCAAAAATCCCTCAGATAGATCCTGGGAAAATAGCCAATGATATCAAAGCGCTAATCATGAAGGGCTTGAAAGGGGAAATAATCAAAGAGATTGGCTCGGCGATCATCAATAACATAAAAGGCTTATTCGGCAAAATTAAGGATGATGTAGGCAAGCGAATGGGCTCATTCGTTACTGTTGGGAATAAAATTTGGGGCACCTTAAACAACACAGCCGAAGGGCAGGGGCTGGCACTTTTTGGTGCGATATCCGCCGCTATTATCGGCGGTGGCACCTTGCTAGGCGCTGGACCAGAGGTGGTGACGGGGATGCTGAGAATTAGCCAGTTAGCCTATGCTCTTGATTTCAATCAATCAGATGAATCTATAGAGCAAGAAATCGAAGGGGCTATCACGGGAATTTACTCAACGGCAGGCGAAACATTGGGATCGGGATTAGCCAGCTTCGTCAGCGGGGGAGTATTTAAGATTCCTAGAGTGCAAATCAACATGACCAAAGTGACCATCCTCTTCAGGGCGCTAAATGAAGAGGCGCGCCAGCAACTGCTTCAACAAGTAAAAGATTTGGCGCGGACGGCATTTTTCGCTGGAATGAAAATGATGGGGAAAGTATTTTTCAGGGACGCGAGGAAATGGCTAAAAGCTCTGGCAAAATCCAATCCCAATCACCCATTTATCAAGGCAATTCCTGGTGGAGCAAAAACCCTGGAGCAATGGGGGCAAAAAGGAGCGCCTCCTTGGAGTATCAGCTTATATGTTCAGGCTCAAGTAGAAAAAATTCAAAATAATCCATTAACCAAAGATATAGGAATTTTCCTAGAAAGCTTCACCGATAGCTTTGGAGAAGGTATTCAAGAATTTTTACCAGATTTAGTTCGTCAGCCCATTACTTAAGAAATATTCATGGCTTCACCCCCAAAAAGAGGATCGATAAAAAGGAGGCCGAATGGAAAACTCCCTCGGCTGACAAGTAAAGGAAAATTGATTTCAAATAAAGAAATTGCAGACAATATAGGCAATTGGATCAATGATGAATTTGAAGAAGAATTGCGTCTCACAGCGTTTTTAGATGTTAATACCCGTCGGCAAATCAGGCTGGCTACCGGAGTAGGGGATATGGAATCTTTTGTAGACGAATTCAATAATGGATTTGCCAATTCTTCCCAGCTTTCTGCCGACAATGAAGTAAAAAGCAAGGGTGGAGACCAGGCCTTTGGCGAGGCTTGGAGCGATCGCCCTAAACTCAAGAAAATCAGCCGAGAATTCAGAATAGTATATCGACCAAAATCAGGCAAGTAAATTTTATGGCTCAAAAATCAGCACCAAAAGGGCAGAGCGATCCTAGCGATTTTGATCGATTTGAAAAGGCGATAACCAAGGAAGTAAACAAGCGAGAAGCGCCAACCTACATAGAAGGCAAGCCCCTTTCCGGGAATCTAGAGGATCGCAGCTATTTCGATGTATACCAGCTTGATTTTGGAAGATTGGATGATGAGCCTCCACTGGTGATTGTGGGAAATGATGCTCAAATAGCCCTGCAAGCATCGGTACTTAGAGCCATAGATCAATTATTAGGAGAGCGGGGATTAGGGCCCTTTAATTTTCGGATTTGGGCAAAAGAATTTGAGGACGGATTTCCAGATTTCCAAGGTTCGCCAGAACTTAAAAAAATGCGAAGCAAGGAAGTGTGGCCAGGAGTAAAAAAAGACGATCGGCCCAAAATAACCGAATTAGCACCCAGTAGCCAATTAAAATCAGGCAAAGTGGCAAACAAAGCCAGCAGAATAAAGAGCGATTGGGATTTTCGAGTAATTCAATTTTTTCCAAATCGCTCCAACAAAAATGATTGGAAAATATTTACCGGCTCCTATCGCGAGATTGCTCAGCAAATTATCAATTGGTGGAATCAGAAAGAGGGCGGTGGTGGCTCTGGAGCAACACCTCGACTCACCTCTGATATCTCTCAGTTGTCCAAACATCCTTATATTTCACTTTATTTCAGGGAAATCCCTACCAGTGGCAGGGTCGGCACTCCACTAGAATCCGAAATCAGCTTCCGGCTAATGAATCAGATTGAATACGAGGGACTAATACCCGAAAAATCGGTAATCTCAATTGGAGATATCAAGCGATACGCCAAGGCAATAGAGGGGATTTTCAATTCCAATAAAGACAAGCCGTACACAATTCAGCGCGGCAGGGGAAGTTACACCTACAATAATTGGCCACTGGGATACAAATTGTGGCTACTTGCCAATTCAGCCTCGGAAGCGGAGCGAGTATTCAAGGATATTTTAAAAATTCAAGGGCACAAATTTGATGAGATTTATATGGGAATAGGAGCGAGTAGAAATCCGGCAAAAGCCTTCCCCGTAGTGCAGCCGAAGAAAAAAGTGCTGAACGAGGATAAGGCTTTGCCAAACCGCCGACAGACTGGCGATATTACTTTCAGATGGGCAAAACTGGCACTACCAATGTGCAAAGAATCAATTATCCTGGTATCGCGAGAAGCACGAATGCAGGTGGACGAAAGGCTGAAATAATGTGCCTTATTTTGACAATTCCTGCAAGCGTTTTTCGGCATCTTTCTGATAGGAGGGCAATTTATATTTCTTGAAGAGAGCAGCAGCTTGCTTGAGATCATCCCTAGCCTTATCCTTAATCCCCATTCTTTTGTAAGTGTCGCCACGATTCAGATAAACAATTGCATCATTTGGTGGAAGCATCCCTATCTTCAACGCTTGGTCAAAACAATCAATAGCTATTTCAAATTTTCCGACTTGAGTATAGCTAGCGCCGATTTTAAAGCTAGATTCTGTTAGTTTTTGAAATAGCGCTTGATTCTCTTCCCTGAATCCCTCAACACCTGCTTCTGACAAGCTATGCCAAAAAGCAGAAGCCCGTATACCTTCAAGGCTTCCATCAGCAATCGCCTCATTCATTATTGATGCAGCGGCTTCATTATATTTTCGGATAGCCTCATTGTGCTTGCCTGCCATAGCTAGCTTGTCGGCTGTCGCCTCTAGGTTAAGCGAACTTTCGGAAATCTTCTCTCCTTCAGCCTGATCTAGAGCGTCGGCCTGGCAGGTTTTCTTTTCGATCGGAGTAACTGGGCGCTCTACTTTTCGAGCAAACGGTGTCATCGGAAGCGGAATGGGGGCCGACAGACAGCCAGATATGGTTAGTAGTGTGATCGCAATAATTGGCTTAATAGCGGGATTTGGCATGATTGTTCGGGGATACTTGGCGCTGGTATCTCAATTTTCGCAGAATTTGAGAGCCAAAATCATCCATAGGGACGGGGAACTGCTCGTAGTTCGGTCGGCTCAATCCTCAAGTTGGAATGAAAAGATTCAGACAGTTGCCGATAACAACCCAAGAATAAGCTAGCTTACCGCCCCGAATTCCAAGGTGAAGCACCTCTAGTTAGGAGCCAAAAATCCAAACCTTTTCGCGAGTTCACATTGCTTAACAATTCTTTACATAAAGCCCTACAAAATACTTAGTCGATCTCGGAAGACTTAAATCCTCCTTAACAACTTACAACAACTACACCCCTCTCTGCGACGGCCTTTCAGGGCTTGACAGCTAGATACACAAGATTTAGCTTGAGAGTAAGCAAGAGGAGGAAATAGGCTATGCCTGCATTAAATAAATATGGACAACGCGATCAGGTGACTGTACTGATCGCAGCCGGAGTAAATTACGTTTTCGAGACCAATGTAGACACCGAAGAACGAGTTGCATTGGGGCACGTAGCAGTAACAACGGGCACGCCTCCCGTGGGCGCATTCTTGGGGGCTAACAGCCCTAAGCCGCGAAGGGCTCGAAGACTATCGGAAACGGGATGGAATTCCAGTTTTTGTGCGGAAGCTTCAGTTGCAGCGCTGAAAGCTGCTGGCTGGCAGGTCGGTAGAGCCCCTAAAAAGCGAGCTATCATCACTGGCGCAGCAAGCAGATCGCTCACCGTATATGTGACAATTGGCGGCATAAAATATACCTGGAATATGCCGCGAGAAACCTACAATAAAATCACCCCAGGAATAGCAACAACACTAGGAATCCAAGTAGCCACCTCGGCAGATACGGATACTTTGGTCTGGGGCTCCAGCACGCCAAAACCGGCTCGCGTTCAAGCCACGCTTACGGGGGGCACAGTGATTGATGGGCAAGATATTCTGACGACTTTTTGCTCGGCGACTGCGGAAGACAGCTTACCCGCAGGATGGAGAGTTATTGCGCCTCGGATTGTGTTCGCATAATTCACATTCAATTTACTTCATACAATCTCTATTTCAATCCACAAAAAGGAGAAGCCAAATGATCGATCAAGAAAAAGAAATCAATCCAGTCGTTGACCTGGAAGAAACCCCTGAATTCAAGAATTGGGTAACTCTCAAGCTGCAAGAATGCTCGGAATATGTATATCGAAGCTTTCGCAAAGTTTTACCGCCAGAAAGAATGATGTTTTTTCTAACTGAATCGGGCTTCCCCGATCCGGATTTACAGCAAAAAGCTCACGCCCGAATCTGGGGATATAATTACCAAATCGAACCTGGCATCACCGCAATCAATCCGGCAAATGGTAAGCCAATGATCTACACGGTCTGGAAAAAGCTCTTGCCTGATCCTACCGATTCTACGGTCGAAGCACCGGACTCCGTAGTCTCCACTGCCGAGTAATCATCATGTGGAATTCACTGGGGACTGTCACCCCAACCTTTGATTCGTGGTTGCGGTTTCCCGGTGAAGAAATTGGAGCCGGCGAGATTTTTCGACTCCAATTTACCGCAGATGGTAACATCGAAAATGTGTTCAGCCGAATCTGGTTTCGGAGGATTTGGGCGGATGGATTGCTGAATGAGAAAGAGGTTGAACGCTCTCAGCGAATTTATCCTCAGAAGCATTCACTAATACTTTGGCTGCCAATTCCTCCACTATTTCTGAGCAATGGAATTGCACCTTATGGCTACGAAATCCGCAAAGACCGGAGATACAAAAGCAACTATGCGGAACCTAATTTCTATACATCTCTAGATGTTTTATCCTAAATTTTAGAAATCTAATGCAAACTACCCTGAATTGGCTTATCAAACTTGACATAGCAGTAATCATCTCTTTCATGGGGCTACTAATCGCTGGATGCCAAGCCTACAAGCAATGGCAAAGAGAATTGCAGCGCGACAGGGAGAAGGGGAATGAGGAGAGAGTCCTACTTCGCCAAGAAATGAAATTTGCCAGCGACAGACTAGATCGAATCGAATCATGGATCTCCGGTAATTCAGGATTCAAGGGAAGCTAAATCAATGAATTCACCCTACAAAATAACTATCACGAGTATCTCGGTAATATTTATCGGTGCGTCTATTTCGGTAATCTCCAATGGATTATTGCAGCACGAAATTCCAGAGCGCCTGCTTACTCTAGCGATGGGAAGTATGGCTGCCCTCAGCGCCTTAATCGTTAGCCCACCTAAATATTAAAATTATGCTCGATTTGGTAAATAGCAAAAAGATTCTCAACTACTGCAAGAGGAGGAATTACCCGATCGCCAATTTCAACATCATCTACATTGAAGGATTGAACATCAATGGTCAGCTCAACGGGGATGAGCCAAATCAATTTAATGATGTGCGCGCAATCTTCAATGCCGAGAAGTGCTTGGATTGCTGGCAGGCTACTTGCGAGCCAGGCTCATGGTATACCGAATACCCAATGAATCCCGATGGTGCATTTCGCATTGCCTTCGGCTTTCATGAAAAAGCCTGGGAAATTGGAATTCACGGAAATTCCGACCCCCATGAATCCCTGATACAAATTGGAGAAGTACGTGGCCACCGCGATCGCAATGGCGATATGGTGCGAACTGGCGATCGACAGGTAAGCGGCCATTTTGGCATCAACCAGCACTGGGGCTACGATATGCCGCCAAGTGACATCGGCCAAGCCTCGGCTGGCTGCTTGGTCGGGCGAAGCAGGCACGGGCATCGCGAATTTATGGGATTTTGTATAAATTCCGGCATCTCGAAATTTTCTACGATTGTCCTACCGGGGAATGAAATATTTTAAATTGTGGCGAACCGGGGCAGTACCGGCTGGTGGGCGAAAACTTCCTGAAAGTTCGCGCAAGAACTAGCCGCCTCATTCAAAAAGCGATTTCCCTCCATGTGGCTTCCAGGCTGGAGCGCCCACATTCATTCTTGCCAGTTTCAATGATTCATCCTCGCGCAAATCCAAGCCCACCAAGGAGCTCCCGCAGCGATCGCAGCCAGTGCGAGGATAGGATAATTTTTCATCCAGAAATCTAACCCCGCAGCAAGGGCAGGAATAGTGAATTGCCAAGATTGGCTTCAGTTTCTTTATTCTTCCCATTTTTTTCATTCTGCTAGAAGATGGTAGCCAATCTAGCCACGGCAGAATAAGGCTTTCAGCCATTGTGCTAGAAAAAGTGCTAGAATTTAAAGGTATCACGGCAAATACAACCTTACTTGATGAGGCTTTCAGCCAAATCTGAAATTCCTTCACACGGAAGGGGTCACAGGTTCAAATCCTGTATTGCCCATCGAACTTATTCTCTGATCTGTTAAGAGTTCTAATTTTTTTATCTAACCTAGAGTTTCATCTTTCTATATGGATACTTTAAAAAAATGAAGATCCCAAACTATGAAAGAGTAATTTATGAGGACAGCCCCCTAATTGAGGTGATTGCTCAACTTAGATTTCCAACTATCCTAAAAATTCCCAGCCAACAGCCTGTAGACTTTCAAGACAGTATCAGATTTGAATACCCAATTTTTGAAACTTCTAGAAATTTGCAGATACCGGTTGAACTATCTAATCTTTTAACCCAATTCAGCTCAAATTTTACAAGTGATTTGACTTCAAGTGACTTGACTTATCAATTTAAGTCAGAAGACTTGAGTAGCCAGATATCTTTAGACAAAAACTCTATAACGCTTGCCACGACACAATATGAAAGATATGAAAATTTTATTGATAAATTTAAAACCGCTGTAGAACTTTTTGAAAAAATATATAATCCCTCTTTTTATTCACGAACAGGACTAAGATATCGTGATTTAATTATTAGATCAAAACTAAATATCAAAGACAAAGAGTGGCATGAATTAATACCGCAACATATTGCTTCTGAACTGTATACACCAGAAGTAGCAGATTCAATTCAAAACTTTGTTAAAAATTTACAGCTAAAAACTGAATTCGGTCAAGTTAATTTTAATCATGGGCTTGTTAACGTTAGGGACACAGAAAGAGGTATAAATGAAACAGCTTATTTATTAGATACTGATTTTTTTACTGAGGATAAAGTAGAAAAAAGTGAAAATGCCTGGAAAATACTTGATACCTACAACCATACAGCCAGAAATCTCTTTCGCTGGAGCATCACGGAAGAGTTGCACAGAGCCATGCAACCTCAACCAATATAATCCTATGCACGTAACAACTGGTAGCACTCAAACCAAAAATATAATTGGACAAAGATATGAACTGTTACCAACATTAGTGTCTGGAACTCCTAGCTTAAAAATCAAAGTTTCCATCGAATCACCTTTTAGTGGTGAATGGTTTGGTCAATTCAATCAAAACACGATCGTTTGGATTAAGTGCTTAACGCTACTCAACCTACTTTTTGCTAATACTCCAGAAGGATTGCAAGAAGCATCTGAAGTCCTTGAACGCATGGTGGAATATTATAGTGACTGTCGGTCTGATTTAGGACAAACTACCTTACCTCAAGAATTAGGATTACTTACTGGTAGCGTATTACCTAGCGAAGTCAGACCACCTTTAGTTCTAGATTTAGAGTAGCTAATCATGAGTAAGCCTTTGATTTATAGAGCCTCGGACGACAAAGAGGCTCTTAGACAAGGGGAAATTCTGACTGGACTTATACAGTTTAAACCAGTTCCCAGTGAATCTTCTCCAAACCTCGATCGAACTCAGTTTAAACCTATTGTTCATCCTTATGCAATTATTGTCACTCAAAACTGCGATTTAGATTGGGATTATAGCGCTAGGCAAAATCAAAATCAGCCGAATAAGTTATTAAATTCTATACTTTTTTGTCAAGTACATACAGCTCAAGAAATTCGCTCAAACAAAACAGTCCAGATAAATTCAGCAGATTGGAATTTAGTCAAATCTAATCGTTATCAACAGTACCATTTTTTGGAGAAAATACCTCTAGAACTTGAATCATCTGAGGAAGGCATACCAGAATTAACAGTAGATTTCAAAAGAATTTTTGCGATAGATGCTGATTTCTTATACCATCAAATAAATAATAATTTTGCTAAACGACGTACAGTGCTTGAAAGTCCATATTTAGAAGACTATTCACATCGTTATCATGACTTTCATGGGCGTGTAGCACTTCCTGCACAACATGAAAGTGAAAAAGGGGGATGAAGAAAAAATTAAGCAGGTAGAAAAACGGACTGAAAATAAAAAGTAATTGACGTTTAGCCTAAGCCTCAACATATTCGCAAATAGAGACAGGTTCGGGAATCGGAAAAGCATCCTCTTGTAGTCCTTCAATATGAAATGCGATCGCCTCTTTAATTAAATTCCTCACCTCTTCTAAACTTTCAGCCACAGCTACACATCCAGGTAAATCGGGAACATACGCACCGTAGCTAGTTTTACCTTTTTCAATTACAACAGCATAACGCATTAATCTTCCTCCTCTAGTTGAGATTGTCGCAAAACACTTTTAAGCGTACCAATTGGCATATCAATGCCTAAATTACCTGACACAGTTAAAGTTCCAGCTTTTTCTGGGTGTTTAAATTGACGATGACTGCCCTTTGTTCTAGCTAAATACCAATCATCATCTTCTAACATTTTAATAACTTCTCTAACTTTCATTGTTCATCTATCTATAAACCTAATCAACTCCCGCACTTTTATTCCGATAATATACTCTAACTTCAACAACCTCTCAATTGTAACCTGGGGCGACTGATAAAAAACCTGATTCTGCTCAATCTGAAGACAATGTTCAACACAGTAAGCTAACAGTAGGGTGCGTCAGGGGGAAATTCTTAGTTTTTGTCGTCACATTCTGCCCTGACGCACCCTACGACTAGAAAACAGGATTATCTTCAGGAAAAACAACATCTTCATACAGCAGAGAAATCGGACAGCGGAAATCAACGCTCGTAAAATCAACTTCTACTTCTGTACCGTCGATAGTTGTTGCGTCAAGGGAATAAGCAGTGAGTTCCCATTTGCCTTTCTCATTGATGCGGTAACATTCCACGTTCAGGCGATCGGCTTCAATCAGAACATATTCTTGTAAACTTTCAATTTGACGGTAATTTCTAAATTTCTGGCCGCGATCGAATGCTTCTGTTCCTGGAGATAGCACTTCAACAATTAAACAGGGATGATAAATAACTTTACGGGCTTTTTGGTCGAGTGGATCGCAACTGACCATGACATCTGGATAGTGAAAAGGACCATTTTGCGAAACCCCTACTTTGGCATCTGCCATAAAAACTTTACAACCTTTACCCCGCAAGTGATTTTTGAGTGCAGATGTCAGGTTTATCGCAATGGAGTTATGGGGCAGAATTCCCCCCGTCATAGCAAAGATTTCCCCATTCATATATTCATATTTAATGGGTTGTTGTTCTTCCCATTCCAGATATTCTTGGGGACTCATGAATTGAGGTTGTAGTTGAGAAATCATTTGAAATATCTCCTTCGATTGATAGCGATCGCGTACAGGATCGAAGCTGAATCTCTTACCACAGTATAACGCATTAATCTTCCTCCTTAATAATTAGACACTGTTCAACAAGGCCAAAATTGCCATAGGTTGCGGGGCGAAGCGCGATCGCCCAAAACTCCCATT
>JAYTZD010000511.1:0-5417 GCA_043742065.1 Oscillatoriales bacterium | reverse complement strand
CATTTTTCGACCATTTGCGATCGCTCACAATTACGAGCACTGGAGAAACAGCAGGAATTCGCAAAGCCACCATCTTTATTAGGTTAATGGGATAGTAGCAACAACGCGAATTCTGCGATAATCTGCCATCCAATTACCATCATGATATTGTGTTGATCGCAAACGCTGTACAACTGCCTGAATTACCTGCGATCGCACATCCTCCGATAGCCCCAACAAAAACGCCCCAGCAAACATTTCAATCCAATTAGCCATACCAGAATTACCGCCTTCTAGAAAAGTTGGTCGATCGAACAAAACCGCATAACTTACCTCAAAACCCTGATCTTCCAAAAGCCCAGCATACTCACCAATACTCGGATAATACCAGGGATTAAGCGATTCAGGCTCCTCACAACCAATTTCTGACAAAACACTCAAAAGCCCGCGAACTATGGCTTGCACATTCCCCTTACCGCCAAACTCGGCGACAAAACGCCCACCAGGTTTCAGGGATTTTTTAACACAATTAATCACAGCATCCGGCTCCTTAATCCAATGCAAAACTGCATTAGAAAAAACAGCATCCAGCGGTTCATCCACTTGAAAATTACGAGCATCTGCGACAGCGAAATTAAGGTAATGATAATTAGATTGAGCTTTCGCAATCATCGACAAAGATGAATCAATTCCATACACAAAAGCTCCTGTTAGAGCAATTTTTTCCGTTAATTGTCCCGTACCGCAACCCAAATCTAAAATGCGTTCTCCAGCCTTGGGATCAAGTAATTCCAAAAGCGCTTCACCGTACTGCCAAACAAAAGAATGACTTCCCTCATAAAGAGCATAATTCCAAAAATCTTGTGACATCCCTTCTTTCCTCTTCTCTTCTCTTCGTGTCCTTAGCGCCTTCGCGGTTCGTTTAATCACTCTATCAAATGCCATGCTGATACTGGCTTTGCTACAGACGCATCGAATGCTGATCGCGCACAGGTACAACAGGTACAACAGAGCCAACTCTTCACGGAACCGTTCATCCTGTTTCCCTCCCCGCTCAGCAGGCTTTAGCCCGGCGGTACAGCGGTTTTTGCAGACAGCCAGAGACTTGTCAGCGGATTTGATGGCGTAGACCAAATTTGAGCAAGTTCTTAAAACTCAAAACTTCACACAAATTTCTGTGCAACAACACCCATAGAATGATTAAATTAAGTCTCAGATTGCGATCGATCGCCACCGTCAGAAATCGGCGCGATCGACCAAAACAACTCAAGTATCCCAAGTCACATTCAGTAAAAGAGAGCAAGGGATGGTATTTGCAACAGAAATGGATTCCTCACAATCAGAATCCGCTTTCGACTTATCTAATTACCTAGTCGAACAAAAAAAGGCGATCGAAATAGCTCTCGACAGTGCGCTACCGGTCATCTACCCAGAGAAAATTTACGAAGCCATGCGCTACTCGCTGCTAGCGGGCGGCAAACGGCTGCGTCCAATCCTATGTCTAGCAGGCTGCGAAATCGCCGGTGGCACTACCAAAATGGCAATGCCCACAGCTTGCGCTTTGGAAATGATCCACACTATGTCGCTGATCCACGACGACTTGCCCGCAATGGACAATGACGACTATCGGCGCGGCAAACTGACTAACCACAAAGTCTACGGCGAAGACATCGCAATTTTGGCCGGCGATGGCTTATTGACCTATGCCTTTGAATTTATCGCCACTCAAACTCAGAACGTACCCCCCCATCAAGTGTTGCAAACGATCGCCCATTTAGCGCGGGCATCGGGAGCTGCTGGACTCGTCGGCGGTCAGGTGGTTGACCTGGAATCGGAAGGATTGAAAGATGTTTCTCTCGAAACCTTGAATTACATTCATGCTCACAAAACCGGTGCGCTGTTAGAAGCCTGCGTGGTTTGTGGGGCAATTCTGGCTGGAGCATCTGAGGCGGATTTGCAGCGGCTTTCTCGTTTTGCTCAAAATATTGGATTAGCTTTCCAGATAATTGATGACATTCTGGATATTACCGCTACTGCCGAAGAACTCGGTAAAACCGCTGGTAAAGATGTTCAAGCCGGAAAAGTCACCTATCCTAGTTTGTTGGGAATCGAGGAGTCAAGGCGTCAAGCTAAACAACTTGTTGCTGATGCTCAGGCTCAATTAGCAGTGTTTGGGAATAAAGCCCTACCGCTGTTGGCGATCGCAGACTATATTACCAGCCGCAGTTATTAAAAATGCCAAACACTATGCAGGAAATTTGTAGCGGCATCTTAAACAATCATGTACTCGTGGTTTCTCTAATCGCTTGTCTGGCTGCTCAAGTATTGAAATTGCCGATCGAACTAATCAAAAATCGGAAGTTTAATCTTCAGTATTTAGTAACAACCGGAGGAATGCCCAGCTCTCATTCATCTTTTGTAGGTGCTTTGGCTACTGGGGTGGGACAAACTTTGGGCTGGGAAAGTCCAGAGTTTGCGATCGCCACAATTTTTGCGATTATTGTCATGTACGATGCTGCTGGAGTCCGCCAAGCTGCCGGCAAACAAGCTCGCATCCTCAACCAAATTATTGACGAATTTTTTGAGGAACACCACAACTTGAATGAGGCTCGTTTGAAGGAGTTACTCGGACACACTCCTTTTCAAGTGTTTGTCGGTTTAGGGCTAGGAATAACTATTTCTTGGCTAGCCGGGCCTGCTTATTAGTTAACAGTTAACAGTTAACTGTTAACTGTTGACTGTTGAGTGTTGACCAATAACTACTGACAACTGACAACTGACAACTGCCTAAAGTCCAAATTCAGCTTGCAACAAATCATCATGATCATCGGCGATAGTCGCGACAATCGTAATAGCGCGAGAAATTTCCCCAGTCGAGATTTCTGCGATCGTCCGAGTCGATAGTACCGCAACTTGACTGTCAACGATCGCAAAATGAGACTCCAAAGTAGACAGCCAATTCATTTCCAGAAGTTTCCGCATTAATAGAGCTTCATTCTTCGCCGGCAACTGAAGCACAAAAGCCCAAACACTCAAAGTGTCATCTTCCGTTTCGCCCGTGAGTTGCACCAACACTTCAACGCTACCGTACTTAAATTTCCAAAGATGTCCGCCAGCCTCATTTTGACCAACCATCACCTTTTGGTCTACAGCCATGCTGGCGATGACAGTTTCAATTTCTTCTGCATAGGTGACGGCTGTGGCTTTTTCGACCTGGGCATCGGCGATCGCGCTTTCACTCAAAAGGTTTTCTGGAGAAACTGTTTCTTGGTTGGGTTCGCTGGTAGTCATGGTTATGATTTGACGGAAACTATTCCATTAATTATTTTACCTTAACCTTAACTGGTTAACTGGTAATATCAATTGCGATTATTCGCGATAGCTAGCAACAGAGGAGACGGCAGTGCCGTTTCCCTACCTGATTATTTTGACGTAGGGAAACGGCACTGCCGTCTCCTAATTTCTTCGTTTGTATAACCACGGTTTCAACCGCCGGGTCATCTAGGCTTAGTCGTAGTCGCCGCAGGCTTCTTCTGCGTATTATTCAACCCATTCAGGAACATCGGCACAAACTTCTCCACAAATGCCTGGGGGTCACGGTTCCAGGCCCGCTGAGCCACATCAACCCTAGTCAGTTGCAAATCCGGGGCCAGCAAACTCCCAGCCAACCGTTCCATCAAGTATTGAGGGCGTTCCCACATCGGCATCGTGTTGGCAATATCCACCAAACGAGTCACACGGCGCAGTTCCGCCCCCAGCATGATATCCATTCCCGACGCAAATGCAGCTTGTTCGATCGCCACATACTTCCGCTTAGCCCGATCGACCTTCTGCGCGTGTGCGGGACTTTTAGCAGCGATTTTACCCAACCAGCGATTCCCCCAGCGGACGTGTCCTGCTTCTTCGGGAAAAATCTTTTCGATAGTTTCGCGGATTTTGACGTTTTCGTCAGTTTGTGGAGCCATCTTGAGGGCGTGGATGTGCGCTGAGAAGTATTCGCAGCCCCGCTTTTCGGTGACATTAATCGCCGCTAGAGAAGAAATCACAAAATCTTCGCGATCCTTGGTGGGGTCTTGTTGTTCGCTATCATACAACCTTTCAAACTCGTCAATGTAGGAGACTCCCGGCGGCTTACCAATGCCACAGCCGATGTCTACCAGCAAATCTGTCAGCCACATGGCGTGCCGCGCTTCATCGGAAATATGCCGGGACAGGTCGCGCACCAGTTCTGCCGGGTTGCCGTCTAGCTGTTCAATCAAGTCCGTGAGGTCTTTGCAACTGCGCTGTTCGCTAAATCGGTAGCGGTTGAGGGTGATCAGGTGAATTTCGCGATCGCGCACCACTTGAGCTAAAATTTCACGAGCTCCCATGCCATTGCGAAGCTTACGGGGATAGGCAACTGTCATAATTTTATGTTGTTTTGTAAAGATACTTGTATAAGTGTAACGCAGTTTTTAGGCTTCCTAATTCACTCGCAAGGCAGAAGTTTCTTGTGTTCGAGGATTGATCCGTGCGGTAAACTCTTCAATCCTCCAATCTAAAATTTAAAATCTAAAATCGATATATTAAGTCTCAGTCTGATCTGAAACCAAATCCTGAGCAGACTCTTCTTTAAATTTTTGCGCCTCCTCCACTTCCAGTCTAGCCAGCGTACTTGCCGCATCCGCCAACTGCAAAGCCAGATTCATTCTACCAACTGGGCTTTTCTCCTTCCAAAGGTCTTTTGCCAAGAAATGCACTCGATAGCGGAACATTTTAATTGACTGTGATGGAATAACTTTAGCCGTCATGGTCATAACCTCTCTTCAATAGTAGCTAGAATACGAAGCAGTACCCGTTCCGGTTCTAGATAAACAAATGTTAGTATAATTACTTCATCTTCATTGCCGATCATGACATCCCACATAGCCGATCGCGGTTCAACCAGTTCGTGCCTGACTATTACAGTATATTGTCCTGCAGCCAAGTCATCAAATCCCGCATCTGCCTCCATCAAGGCAACTTTCTCCTCAGCCAGTACCCGTCCGTCCCGATTCAGTAAAGTAATGAAGGCAATGCCATCAACTGAGGTCATGGCAATGTTATTTTGATTGCGTACCATCACGAAAATATCGGACATTCTTTGATTATTGGTTATTGGTTATTGATTATTTGGTTATTGTTTTTTGTGATTGCGATCGCCTAAAAAAGCAATTACAATGATTTAAGTCTAATGTTTATTTCCTCATCCACTTCAGGAGTTTAATTACTGTCAGGAACTCAGGGCTTAAGCCACTGAGCTTGTAAGAAATTACAAGCTGTTCTGACCAGACCCCTCGATCAGGAGGAGACGTTATTTAGGTCACGATACCGGAGAATGCGACGCTAGTTTTCCGCTCTATCATCTGCAATTAAACACTTCGACTTCGCTCAGCGCGGCGCAGTTTTAAAGTCACTGA
>JAYTZD010000510.1:0-10833 GCA_043742065.1 Oscillatoriales bacterium | reverse complement strand
GGAGACGAGGAGGTAGAGGCTGCGTTTGGTGAGGAAAAATTGGTGGGTGGCGTGGTAGATTTCTTGTCCGCCGAAGTCCCAGACGTTGAGTTTGACGGGTTTGGTGTTGACTGTTATTTGCCAGTTTGTGATGTTGAGTCCGTCGGTTTGGGGTTCGTTGGGGTTGTATTGGTTGTGGGTGAGGCGGTTGATCAGGGAGGTTTTGCCGACGCTTCCTTGGCCGACGAGGAGGACTTTGGCTTCGTTGAGGGGGAGGACTTCGCCGCTGCGGAGTTGGCGCAGGTAGTTGAAGATGGCGGCGGGAGTACCTGGTTTTTCGTACAGTTGGCCCAACCCTAGAATTTCTGGAGAAATGGGCAGGGGATTGCCACGGAGATCGAGTTTTTCAAGTTTTGGAAGTGTTTCTAAGCATTCAGGAATTTTTTCAATCTGATTGCTACGGAGGGTAAGTTGTGTCAGATTAGATAATTGAGCGATCGCTTCAGGGATTATGGTAATCTGATTCTGACTGAGGTCAAGCCGTGTCAGATTCGACAGTTGGCCGAGTGCTTCTGGGATTTGCCTAATCTGATTGTTACTGAAATAAAGAAATGTCAGATTAAACAGTTGGGATATCTCTTCTGGGATTTGGCTAATCTGATTTTTTCCGAGGACAAATTCTGTCAGATTGGATAGTTGGAATATCGCCTCTGGGATTTGGCTAATCTGATTGTCATAGAGATAAAGAAATCGCAGATTAGACAGTTGCCTGATCGCATCAGGGATAGCGGTAATCTGATTGTTACTGAGGTTAAGTTTTGTCAGGTTAGACAGTTGCCCGATCGCCTCTGGGATTTGGGCAATCTGATTACCAATGAGGTAAAGATCTACCAGATTGGACAGTTGGAATATCGCCTCTGGGATTTCGATAATCTGATTGTTATTGAGAAAAAGAGATTTCAGATACAACAGTTGGAATATCGCCTCTGGGATTTCGATAATCTGATTGTTATCAAGGTCAAGCTCTGACAGATTGGACAGTTGCCCGATCGCCTCTGGGATGAAGGTAATCTGATTGCTAAGGAGGTGAAGCAGTGTTAGATTCGACAGTTGGACGATCGCTTCTGGGATGAAGGTAATCTGATTGAAATTGAGGTCAAGCTCTGTCAGATTTGACAGTTGGGCGATCGTTTCTGGGATTTCTTTTAAATCAATGCTGCTTAAATTTAAACTTTTTAATTGCTTCATTTCCATCAGCAATTCTGGTATCGTTCCAAATGGATTGCCACTGAGGTTAATCGATCGCAAATTTCCCAGCGATCTCAATTCCTCCGGCAGTGCGCTTAATTGATTAGTGATTAGTTTCGGAGTCCATTTACCATCAACAAATTCCTGTTTCTCCACCTTCCCCAACACCAACGTCTCAAGTTGCGTGCACTTGCCAATCTCCGGCGGCAATTCCTCCAACCCCAACCCCGCCAAATCCAATTCTGTCTGGCCCTCATCAGCCGCTTTGTCGATTAAGTGCAACAACTCTTCTCGCGTCATATCTTTTGTCGATTCGGTAGTCTTCATTTTATTGTGACAGTATTTTTTGTGGCGTGGGGAAAGAGACGTAGGGATGAAGCATTTGGGCAACAATTTATGTTGAAAACCCGATGTTTGATGTCCAAATGCTTCATCCTCTTCAACGGGGGCGATCGTGAATCTCTCGCTCAGGCAGGGTGAAGCATTTGGGCATAAAACCCCTGATGGGAAACATAAATTGTCGCCCAAATGCTTCACCCCTACATCTGGCTTATTTATACGGAATATAGAATAGTGCGATCGCTGAAACTATCATATCAAATTTCCCCAACACCAACGTCTCAAGCTGCGTACACTTGCCAATCTCCGGCGGCAATTCCTCCAACCCCAACCCCGCCAAATCCAATTCTGTCTGGCCTTCATCAGCCGCTTTGTCGATTAACTGCAACAACTCTTCTCGCGTCATATCTTTTGTCGATTCGGTAGTCTTCGTTTTATTGTGACAGGATTTTTTGTGGCGTGGGGAAAGGAATCTGGACACGGCCAGAAAGAGGACACGGCAGTGCCGTTTCCCTACCCCAAAATCATCGTAGGGACACGGCATTGCCGTCTCCTCCGTGGCCTACGCATCACCACCCGTAGAAACCGGGTTTTTTCCCATGTCTCTGGCTGTTATCAAATATTCTCGCAAAAACCCGGTTTCTGAGCCTACGCATCACCACCCGTAGAAACCAGGTTTTTTTCGGGTTTCTACGGCTGTAACACAATATTCCCGTAAAAACCCGGTTTCTGGGCACCCACGCGTCATCTGGGGAGGAAAAAAGCTATGCAAACGATCGATCGTTGCGATCGCAAAATGTTATAGTCAACATTTATGTTATAATTAAAAGGCTATTAAGATGGCAGCTAAAGATCTCTTCCATACAGCAGTCAAAATAGCCCTTCAAAAAGAGAATTGGGTGATCACAGACGATCCGCTTAGACTAGAAGTTGGTGGCACAAAATTTGAAATTGACCTTGGTGCTGAAAGCTTACTTGCTGCTGAACGTCAAGGTCAAAAGATCGGTGTAGAAATCAAGTCTTTTCTCGGTGAATCTCCACTAACAGAGTATCATGCCGCCCTCGGACAATTTTTAAATTACCGCCTTGCTTTGGAAATTAGCCAACCCGATCGCGTCCTTTACCTAGCGATTCCCGTCAGGACATACGAATCCTTCTTTCAGCGAGAATTTGCCCAATTATCTGTAGAACGCTACCAAATTAAACGCCTAATTTATGACCCGATTAATGAGGTAATTACACAATGGATAGAGTAGAACAATATCGGAAAATAATTCAGCAACTCTTAACAGAGTATGTGACTGTTCCTATTGCTAATGGTGAAATTGACTCCCAAATCATTTTTGACGTAAAACACGATCGCTATCAAGTCACAGACGTTGGCTGGGATGGTAATCGCCGCGTTCACAGTTGTGCATTACATCTCGACATTATTGATGATAAAGTTTGGATACAGCATAACAGCACCGAAATGGCGATCGGTACCGAACTGTCTAAAATGGGTATTCCCAATTCAGACATTATTCTCGGTTTTCAAGCACCTTACCTTCGACAATACACAGCTTTTGGAGTCGCATAATCTGGAAAAAAGGCTACCTAAATGATCGACCATTGCGATCGCAAAATTTTCACTTTTAATACAGCCTCACCCTTTCAATCATCGGTTTGATGGGGAAAGCCAGAAAGCTATAATAAGTAAGCAACCCAAACCTACAAATTCTATGTCCACTATTGAGCAAATCGAAGCCGCAATCCTAAAACTGCCTCCCAGCGACTATCAAAAACTGGTGCAATGGCTGTTAGATTTAGACTATGAACGCTGGAACGAACAGCTCGAACAAGACATCCTTGCGGGTAAACTAGATTCTCTGGCAGAAGAAGCACTAGCTGAATTTGAATCAGGGCAATACCGGGTAATCTAATGCACTATACAACCAGCCGTTTTTGGAGTTGCTATGCTGCACTACCAGACAGTGTACAATCCACCGCCGATCGCGCTTACGAACTTCTCAAAGTCGATCCCAGTCACCCATCTCTGCACTTTAAAAAAGTTGGCAAATACTGGTCAGTTCGATCTGGGCAAAGTCATCGAGCTTTAGGTCAAGAAATCAAGCAAGGAATTCTCTGGTTCTGGATTGGTACTCACGCAGAATATGACAAATTAATTAATTAGTAAAAGTTAAGTATCTCTTTCAATCGTCGGTTTGATGGGAAACAATAATGCGATCGATCTGAATGTTCATAGCCCGAAAGAGGACACGGCAGTGCCGTTTCCCTACCCCAAAATTATCGTAGGGACACGGCAGTGCCGTGTCCTCTATTATCTCGATGTCCTCTATTATCTCGATGTCCTCTATTATCTCGATCGCACAACCGGAAATAAACATAAAAAACACTGCCTTAGCAACTAGCTGGGGCTGTGTTTTTTAGAATTAGATTTCATAATGCGGATAAAAGGACTTGAACCTTCACTCCTTTCGGAACCAGAACCTAAATCTGGCGCGTCTGCCAATTTCGCCATATCCGCTCGATCGCATTAAATCACCATAGCACACCACTGTTTTATCTGTCAATCAAAATCGAGAAACCCGGTTTTACACAAAAAACCGGGTCTGCTTCTGAGTTATGGCCACAGCAATTTTCCCAATTTCTGACCAAGAATTTCAAAGGTGGTACAAGCCACCGGATTTATCCGTGGAATCAATCTAAAATCGAAAATCGAAAATCGAAAATCGATTGACTCGTCACTTAGTTTTTGCCGATCGCCTTCCAAGTGATTTCGTCCACCACACCGTTTGCCTTCAAACCTTGAGACTCCTGAAAGCCCTTGACAGCAGAAATGGTGCGATCGCCAAAAATACCGTCGATCGGACCTGGAGCATAACCACCCACTTCCAAGCGCGCCTGCAACGTCTTCACCTTGGCACCATAGGAGCCTTTAGTCAGAATAGTTACAGCAGCAGTCGTTTTGCTCGGAACCGCAGCCTCGTTCTCGATAGGAGCATCGTTCTGAAAAACTTTAGGAGCTTTCACTGGATCGGCTGCTAAAGCTGTCCAAGTGCCTTTGTCCACAATCCCATCTGAATTCAAGCCCTTAGACTGCTGAAAGTCATTTACAGCCGATGTGGTGCGAGAACCGTAGGAACCATCGATCGTGCCGATCGCAAAACCATGAATTTGCAACCGCTGCTGTATGGCTGCAACCTCCGGGCCATCTGCTCCCGCTGATATAGTTTTCTCCTTTCTGACTGGCTTTTGCTCCCCAGCATAAAAAGGCTGATTAAACATCTTCCGATCAGAATTTGCCTCTAGGGATACCGAAGCACCAGAGTCAGCAGGAGCCACAAAGTCTTGGCGGCCCTGTTCTTGAACAAAACTTTTGGACTCGAAAGCCGCAGTGGCATTCCTGGTCAGTCCAGGAGTTACCAAAGCCATTAAACCGAGAATCGTAGCAGTAGTTACACGCATAAGTTTCAGTTGTTGATCAAGTTTGTCTATTCTAATATTGCCCAATCTCATTGTATTACCAGGATTGTTTTCTGAGAAATATCTGCGGTGGTCTAAGTTTAGACGACATAAAACTCCCCATATTTGTGGCGAATGTAGCGCACAAACGGATCGATACTTAAAGGAGAACCAGTAACTCGATCGACCAATTCGACAGCAGTGTACTTCCGGCCGTGTTGATAGATGTTTTGTTTTAGCCAATCGTGGAGTACGCTAAAATTTCCCCGTTCTATTTCAACCGGAATTTCGGGATGAGTTTTGACGGCTGTTTCGTAGAATTGGGCGCTCATTAAGTTACCCAGGGTGTAGCCTTGGAACATTCCGCCGATCGTCCCAGCATACCAGTGAACATCCTGCATCGCACCCTCGCCATCATTCGCAGGGACAATGCCCAGGTCAGTTTTGTAGCGTTCGTTCCAAGCTTCAGGGAGGTCGTGAACCGAGAGTTTGCCCTCTACCATTGCCAATTCTAGGTCAAAGCGGATCGCTACGTGGAGGTTATAGGTTACTTCATCGGCATCAGTGCGGACGAGCGATCGCCCAACTTTGTTAATTGCCCGGTAAAATTGGTCAGTGGTAACGTGTCCCAACTGTCGCAAAAACACGCCTTGCAATTGCGGATAAAAACATTCCCAGAAACCGCGACTGCGCCCAACCAAATTTTCCCAAAGCCGGGACTGGCTTTCGTGAACACCAGAGGAAATGCCCCCAGCAAGCAGTGTGCCTTCAAATTCGGCGGAATTTCCGAGTTCGTAAAGAGCGTGTCCGGCTTCGTGGATACTGCTAAAAAGTGCTTGATCCAGGTGGTCTTTGTAGACGCGGGTGGTGATTCGCACGTCGTCTATGGAGAAGTTGGTCATAAACGGGTGCAAGGTGATGTCTTGTCGTCCCCGTTGGAAGTCGTAGCCCATACGTTCTACGACTGTGCGCGTGAATTCTAGTTGCTGGGCTTCTGCGAATTCTTGGTGTAAGCAGGAGTCGTCAGCCGGGTTTTGGGAGGTGATGGCTTCGACTATGGGCACTAATTCTTGACGCAATTGGGCGAACAGCGGGCGCAAAATCGATACTTTCATGCCGTAGTCGCTACGATCGATCAAAGGATCGGCAATATGTTCATATCCGGGGAAAAAGTCTGCGTATTGCCTACTTAATTCTAGGGTTTTTTCGAGATATGGCTCGACGGCGGCAAAGTTGTTGGTGGCTTTAGCGCTAGCCCAGGCTTCGTAGGAGTCTGCTTGGTGGCGGCAGAGTTGGGCCATGAAGGCTGCTGGGACTCTGGCGGCGCGATCGTAATCTCTGCGGGCGACGCGGATCAGACTGGCGGTGTTGGAGTCGTAGGGGAGGCTTTGTTCGTAGCCCCGCAAGTCTTCTAGGAGTTCGCCAATTTTTGGATCGGTAAATTTTTCGTGGGATATTTGTTTGAGAGTAGCCAACTGGCGACTTCTGGCGCTTGCACCTTTGATGGGCATATAGGTGGCTTGATCCCAATGCAATAGGGAGGAAGCTGACTCGATGTCGATGATTTCGCTAAGACGGACTGTGAGTTGACCGAATTTTGTTTGAGTTTTGTCTAGGGTTTGCATGATTGGGGTTAGCGGTACGGTTTAGCCGGCAAAGGTTGTAGTGCGGCGTTCATAATTAATCAATCATTGCCTACCCTGAGTTAAAGCCAAAGACCGCACTTGTTCACGTATTGTATTTAATTTTGAGTCATTTTGGCATATTTTTAGGTATTTCTTCGGATTAAGCTCGATCGCCTTACGGAGATTTGCGATCGCTTTGTCAGTCATACTTGCTACAGCTTCGGGCTGATTTTTTGACTCGCTTGCTGCTTTTTCGAGGGCGTAGACGCAAGCTTTTTGATAGTAAATGTTTGGATCGTCTGGTTTGAGTGCGATGATTTTATCGTAGGAAGCAATGGCTTCGGCAAATCGTTCGATTTTTTTGAGGGCGACGGCGCGGTTGTACCAAGCATCGATATTGTCGGGCACTATTTCTAGTGTTTTGTCCCAGGAGGCGATGGCTTCGGAGTATTGTTGCAAGTTGGCGAGGGCTAAACCACGGTTGTACCAAGCTTCGCTGTCGTCTGGTTTGAGTGCGAGGCCTTTGTCCCAGGAATCTATGGCTTCTGCAAATTTTCCCATTTGGGCGATCGCAGTGCCACGTTTGTTCCAGACTTCGGGGGATTTTGGACGTAGTTGCAGAGTTTTGTCGTAGTCGGCGATCGCCTCTAGGTAGCGTTTGGCATCGGCTAAAGCGACTGCGCGATTATACCACGCTTGGTGCAAATCTGGTTTAAATTCGATCGCCTTGTCGTAAGCTGCGATCGCCTTGTCGTTTTGTCCTGATTTTTTGAGGGAAAATGCTTTGTTGTACCAAGCTTCCCAGTAATCTGGTTGAATGGTTAAGGCTTTTTCGTAGGAGGCGATGGCTTCATCGTAGCGTTCCAATTTGACGAGGGCGTTACCACGGTTTGACCACGCTTCATGATAAACGGGCTTAAATTTGATCGCCTTTTCGTAGGATGCGATCGCCTCAGAGAGCCTGTTGGACTTCCGCAGAACGTTACCGCGATTGTACAATGCTTCTGGATTGTCTGGTTTAATTTTTAGAGCTTCGTCATAAGCTGCGATCGCCTCTTCTAGCTGTCCCAATTTTCTGAGGGCTACACCTTTGTTATACCAAGCTTCGTGAAAATGTGGTTCTAGTCTGATTGCTTTATCCCAGGATTCGATCGCTGGTTGCAACATTCCCATCTCTTCTAGGGCGTTACCGCGATCGTACCACGTTTGAGGGTCCTGGGGATTTAGTTCTATGGATTTTCCCCCACGGTCGATCGGCTTTTCCATACTAGCTAGTTTTTCCAAGGAATTTCACCTCGTTTTTTGTAAAGTTGCCATTTTTTTTATATTAACTTTTATATTAAGATGCTTTGTACCCTCGGAAGTGGTCAAACCTGAGTATTTTTAGGACTTATGCACTAATAACCTAATTATGTCATTCACAAGTGAAGCGAAAAATCTCAAACCCTTGCTACACCATTAGCAAGCGAAAGTCTTGTGTTTTCGTGGTTTTTGGTAATTTTACGGAAACTTTCAAAAAAAATCCAACCAGAGATTCGTAGTCTTGGATGTAGATTTTACCAGCTATACATTGAATGTTTAAGTGAAGAGTAACGTCGTTCGCCCTTTGGTCTCCCAAATATCACCATCGTATCGGGCGCTTGAGAAATATCTTTTCTCCCCTCAACGGGATACCACAGTAAATCGGCAGCTATAAAAACGTTTGGATCATCCTTAAACAGCGATTCGCAACCTTCTTTGATTTTGACAATTAATTTGTATTGAATTGTGCTATCTGCCATTGGTAGACCGTCGCTGGAAGGATAAATGATTTCTTCGGTTGTGACTTGCATAGTAGTTGTCTCCGAGAAGTATCTAAGTCAATCGATTTTAGATTTGAGATTTTAGATTGACCCCCACGATCGCGTTATCTGTGCGTCCAGGACTATTATATCATTGCGATTGATGCTGTAGGAGCGGGTTTTACCAAATAATTGCCAAAAACCGACAATCTCATAAACCCGCCCCTCACTCACCGCAATCAAAACTAAGCGCCGACAGATTCCTTCGCCGCGTACAACACCTCAGCATTGATTAAAGCAATCCCTCGTTCCCGCGCGAATTTCTCAGTATTTCGCTTCACCTTACCCCGCACAAAACCAGGGATTTTATTCAATTCTGCCTGTCCATCCTTCGTCCAATTCATATCAGAATCAGCCGAAATTCCCTTAGTAATCACTTCCTTAGTATCATGGCCACCGAAGATTTCTAGTAAGTGATCTTCCATGCCCAAAGTAAAGGAATTATAGACCAAATCTACGCACTGATTTGTGCCTTCATAACCCAAAAATGGCTTGTAGCCGATCGGGAAATTTTGAACGTGAATCGGCGCAGCAATCACACCGCAGGGAATATCCAACCGCTTACCAACGTGGCGTTCCATTTGTGTGCCGAAAATCGCCGAAGGTTCAGCTTTGGCGATCGCATCCCCGATCGCCCCATGATCCTCCGTCACCAGCACTTCATCACAATACCCTTTTACCTCTTCCCGGAACCAATCAGCATCATGTTTGCAGTAGGTTCCTGCCCACACAACGTGAATTCCCATCTCGCGAGACAAAATTTTCGTCATCGCCGCTGCGTGGGTATTATCGCCAAATACGACCGCTTTTTTGCCAGTTAAGTTTTGGCAGTCGATCGATCGCGAAAACCAAGCAGCTTGCGACACAAATCGCGTTTGTTCGTCGATAAAAGCTTCATAATCAACATCAGCACCTTGAGCATTCAAAACTTGCTGAATCTTGCGAATACAGCGCGCAGTTTCCACCACACCCATCGGCGTAATATCCACCATCGGCGTGCCAAATTCTTTTTGCAAATACTCTCCGGCGGCCATCCCCAATTCCCGATAAGGAACGAGGTTAAACCAAGCCCGTGGCAATCTTTTCAAGTTATGAACCGAAGCACCTTCGGGAATAACTTCATTGACTTCAATTCCCAAATCTGCCATCAAACGCTTCAACTCGGTACAGTCATGATGGTTGTGGAAACCCAGCGTTGACATCCCGATAATGTTGACAGATGGTTTTTCGCTTTTGGCTTCTACTAAATCGCCTTTTTTGCGGGCTTTGTTGATGTAAAATTGGACGATTTGATCTAAAGTGCGATCGGCTGCTTGGAGCTCATTGAACCGATAATGGTTCACATCCGCCAACAAAACATCGCCCTTGGCCTCCAATTGAGCTCGCTCCACGAAGTTTTCCAAGTCTTCTTGTAGAATGCTGGAGGTGCAAGTCGGAGTCAACACGATTAAATCTGGGCTCTCTTCTCTGTCTTTGCGGGTGATATTGTCCACCACCCGTTCCTGGGAACCCCGCGCCAGTACGTGTCTGTCAACCACGCTGGTAGTGACTGGGGTGAAGTCCCGTTCCCTTTCCAACATCGATCGCATGACGTTAAAATAGTCATCTCCGATCGGTGCGTGCATGATTGCATGGACGTTTTTGAAGGAAGTCGCAACGCGCAGAGTGCCAATGTGGGCTGGGCCTGCGTACATCCAATAAGCCAATTTCATAGGTATTTTTCCTGATGCTGGTTGAGATTTGCCCGATCGAGCTATTACTGCTAAATTTTAAGGTTGTTTATGATTCTCTCACCGAATGAATCCTTTAGAAATACTGAGTTTCTGAAGATTTGTTGATTTGCGCGATCGGTCAAACCCTATTGTAGCTAAGGATATGACCCCTAAATAACATGACTTTCCTATAATTTTAATGCAATAATTCTTAATCTTTTGTCAACTTTCGTTAAGACTTCGACAAATTCAATTCCTACAGCCCCTAAATTCCCTACCTTAATTATGACTAAATATAGCAATCCTAAATCATTACATCAAACATAATTAATCAATTCAATAGCAGAGTAAATCTAAAATAGACTGACTTTATAGGTGGATTTTTTAAATCTGGTAGACTGAGGGTCAAATAGAAAATCTTGTGATTAAAAATACAAATTTGTGATAAATCAGCTTTTTCCGGGCAAATCCCCAATCATCACGAACATTTAGACAAACCAAATTCAGATCAAGGCCGGAAAAAAGGTATTGTAAAACTTTATTAAGTCTGTAAGCAGTAATAAGCAACGATGGTATTATGTAGTCAGGAGGTCGAAATGAAACTACCTGACTACGCCAAAGCAA
>JAYTZD010000509.1:0-10854 GCA_043742065.1 Oscillatoriales bacterium | reverse complement strand
CTAACCTGCCGTTATAAGTGCGGTTGATCAGGTTTTTAGTGCGATCGAGCCTTTGGCAATTTTTGCAAATACATAAATCTATTTTAAAGGGATTTTTGTAGGAGATGTCAGCAAGCTTTTTACGCTCTGTCTACTGAGTTTAGCTTTGATCCGGGAATTCCTCAAGACGCTTCGGGCAATCTCTGCCTAGTCTATCGAGGACTTCTGTTCGCCCGATCGCAATTTAGGCGTATTATTACCCGAAAGCATTTGTGCCTTCATCGCCGCCAACTCCCCATCGACATCGCCACCACTTTCCAAAGCCAGAAACTTCTTTTCTAAATCGTTAGTCCCAAGTTCTGCAATCGCCTCAGAGCGAGCTTCTAGCTGCATCACTTTCTCTTCCATCTTTTCAAAAGCGCTGACAGCACTTCCTGTACTGAGATTCCCCATCATTTCTTGAAGTCTTTCCGATGCCGCAGCCGATCGCACCCTAGCAATATACATATCTTTTTTAGATTTTGCCTCAAAAATTTTAGTTTCTAGTCCCCGCATATTGTCTTTAAGTTGACCAACAATCACATTTTGCTGATCCAGACTAGCTTTCATCGCTGTTGCCGTTTCTTGATAAAACTTCTTGCGAGTCAGAGCTTCCCGCGCCAAATTTTCCTCACCTTTCTGCAAAGCTAACTGCGCCCGCTGATACCATTCCTGAGTCGTAGACTCAGCTTGAGAATGCTGACGTTCGGTGCGTTTTTGAGCAGCAATTGCCCCAGCCACAGCTTGTCTGAGCTGCACCAAGTCTTCCTGCATATCCATCGTAGCTTGTTCCAAAATCTTTTCTGGATCTTCTGCTGCGCCGACTAAGCTGTTAATATTTGCTCGAATGACTAGCCACAGGCGATCGAATAATCCCATTTTACGCTTCTCCCAATTTTAAAATCTTAGATTTTAGGGATAGGAATTAATCACCAAAAATCAAAACTGAACACTTTAAATTCTATTTTAATTTTAAAATTTTTAATTCCCTCGACTAATTTAAGGTTGATAGTATTGTGGCCTCACTCCTTTTGCTTGGAGTTCTTTCACCAACAGTTCTGCTGAAGAAGCATCGTTCAAAGCTCCCATTTGGATCTTGACACCCTTTGAGAATTTTCGCACATAGGCATCTGGCACTGCAATTCTGGCTTGCTCTACGGACTTGGCATCGGTGTAATCGACAACAACATAATAGAAACCATCGGTAGCCCGTTTGGGGGTTCCCAGCGTTGCTGCGGGGACTGGCGCTGTTACGGTAGGGGAGACCGCAACGGGGGAGGCCGTGGCAGTAGGCGCTGAATTAGCAGCCAATGGGGAGGCTGTTGGAGGCAGTGTTGGCAGTGTCGGAACTGTTTGTACTGTTTGTACTGCGCTGGGACTGGGACTCGGAAGTAAGGCTGTGCTGAGATTGTTGAGTCCTTTTTCCCTAAGTTGCGCTGAGTTGCCGTCTTCTGTTGGGATCGGGACAGTTCGGATCGGGTCGCTGACTGCTGCTGGATTTGGCGGAATTGAGGCTTTTGGGGAGGGGGAAGAAATCGGGCTGGCGGTGGGCTTGACATTGCTCAAGGTGCTCAAATCTAGCTCGACAAATTCTTTGGAAGCCAGATTGGGAGCTTTTGGTAGTTCTTTGCTTCGGGTGTCAGCTACTGTACTGGCTGTGTTTTGGGCCTCGGATTGTGTGTTTTGGCGATTCAGCCCGGCCATTTTAGCCAAACTTGATGGGTAAAAAACTGCGTAGCCCAAAGCTGTACAGGACACCAGAAATAGCAGCATTGAACTCAGTCCCAAGGGAGTCAACAGACTGGCGGCTAAACTGCGTTCTTTTACAACTTCGACCATTGGCGAGTCCAAACCTTCGATCAGTTTTTCACTAGATTCAAGATAGTTGTTTGGTGCGACACTGAGCGATCGTCTCATTGATTGATTTTCCTGTCCGCTACCAGTCATTGGGCTGGCAGTAAGCAGGGGTATGGATAGGGGCTGCTGGGTTTCATCCGCAGCCGAATCTGGCAAGTTTTGATCTGGCTGTTGGCTACCAGTGCTCGTTTGTTTCCCTGGGCGAACTGATGGCGACACCCACTGTTCGGCTCGTTTTCTGTGTCTTCTATATGTGGTCAGTTCTGCTTCCAGGTTCACATCCAAGCACCCTAGGGCAGCTTGTAAAGTAGGATTGACGGGGGTTACAGAGGATTGATGATTTGGGGATTCAACTGAAGAACGCTTATTCATAAAAAAATTCCTATCTGCTGTGAATTAATTTTAATACTGAGATTTTGAACTACTTAACTTTACCTAAGATGGAGTGCCCAGTTCTGCCGATCGCGCGGAATTGCTTCTGCCATCTTGACATATCCTTTTTGAACCTAAGCTGTGACGGCAAATTTTTCAACTATCGTCTAAGATTTTCTGCTACACAGACTTTTAACCAGGCGAAGCTGCTGTCATAATTTTTTTGTATCAAATTTATCAATTATTGATTTACATCTTATTTTATTCTGTACCAGCTATCTGACTTTTGTGATCTGACGCACAAGTTTTGCAAAAAATATGTGGAATTGATCGATAATTTATAACACCTCATATTAGTTACCCATTTGTGCTTTGCCTTGATCCCTGGTCATTTATTAACTTTTCCCCTGCCTTTATACATCAAAAATGAGCCACTACTAAGCCAAATATTGATATATATAACAAGATTATAAATAAATTATAAAGTTTGATTATGGTTCGGAGATCACTGAAACCCATACAGCATAAGAGCTAAAGCCCTCTAGTACCTGCTATCTCGACACGGGAGAATTAGAGATGAAAATGAGAAACACAAAAACTTTTATGAAAACTCCTTTAACTTCTGCTTGCCGTCACTGTCGCCACTATATGCCTGAAGGAAGACGCGGTGGTGTTTGTCAGCAATTAAGCGTTCCGGTTCAAAGTCAGTGGAAGGCTTGTTCTTTGGCGGTTTCACCATTTGGGTCATCTTGGGAAAATATAGAAGAACTTCCAGTGTGGCAGGAACAGCTTGCTAATTTGCCAGAACCAGCCGTCGCTGTTTCTGAACGCAATGCCTATCAGCTCACAGGGACAACTCTCATAGAAAAATTTGTGTCCGCAGTCTCAGTTTAATTTGCCCGCAGCAGGACAACTAAACTGGTAACAACAGCATCTACTCCATTTAATTTTCACATCTTTGAGATGATCCAATTAAAAAACTTTTTTTCTGCACCTATGGTAGCCAAGGATACTGACTAAAGTCTGGTTCTCGTTTTTCTAAAAATGCTTGTTTGCCTTCGGCTCCTTCTTCGGTCATGTAATAGAGTAAAGTGGCGTTTCCTGCGAGTTCTTGCAGTCCAGCTTGACCGTCGCAGTCGGCATTAAATGCGGATTTCAGACACCTAATTGCGATCGGGCTTTTGTCTAAAATTTCTGACGCCCACTGAATTCCTTCTAGTTCCAATTGTTCTATGGGAACAACAGAATTGACTAACCCCATTTCTAAGGCTTGCTGGGCGCTGTACTGGCGACACAAAAACCAAATTTCTCGTGCTTTTTTTTGTCCAACTATTCTGGCGAGATAGCTAGCCCCGAAGCCGCCATCGAAACTGCCGACTTTCGGGCCTGTTTGTCCGAAAATTGCGTTTTCCGCAGCAATGGTTAAATCGCAAATTAAGTGCAGAACGTGACCCCCGCCGATCGCATAACCTGCAACTAGAGCAATTACAACTTTCGGCATCGATCTGATCAATTTCTGCAATTCCAGCACGTTTAACCGGGGAATGCCGCCATCATCTACATAGCCTGCTTTACCCCGCACGCTTTGATCCCCTCCGGCACAAAATGCGTATTTTCCGTCCGTGTGGGGCCCCGCACCAGTGAACAGGACAACGCCGATTTTTGTGTCTTCCCGCGCATCTATAAAAGCATCACACAATTCAGAGACGGTTTTGGGACGAAAAGCGTTGCGCTTATGGGGGCGATTGATCGTAATTTTGGCGATGCCGTTGCTTTTGTGATACAGAATATCTTCGTAGGTTTTGGCGGTTTGCCATTCAATGTCGATCATTAGTTGATTGTGCTAATTATTTTTGATCCAAGAGAGAAAGCAGGTGCTTTGCAGAAGCGGCAAATACTGGTTCGCGGGACTCGAATTCGATCGGGGCTAGTAGTTCTTTGACTTCGGCAAAAGCTTGGGAGTCTACAGTTGCTTCTTTGGTGAATGTAGCGTCTATGGCTGCGATGTGTCTGGAGTCGATGCCGAGTCGTTGTCCGATCGCAGTTAAGTACATTTGCTCACGAAGGTCGATGCGTCCATCTACCGCTGACATTTCATAGCCAAAGCATAGCAGCATCAGCTTTTCGGAATCTGAAAACAATGCTGTCAGGGTTAGCAGTTCTGTGGGGTTAAAATAAACTTGCTGTTTTGAGATGCCACTGACAATACGTTGAATCAGTCCGACTCGATCGCGATCGCTGCTAGCAAAAGCTTTTAGAGTTTTTTGCAACCGTTCTTCTTCTTCCAGGGCGATCGTTCTATCGATAATCATCACTCCTCGCAAAATCGAAACTAGAGCCGTCAGGAACACAACTAGAGGAGTGACATCTTCTTCGCGGAGCTTTTGCCGACTGATGCGGGACAACAAATCGATGACTTCAGCGCTAATGAGGGTACTGTCCATAATTAAAAATTATTTTCGATCTGGCTGTAGTGTAACTTTTCTTTGTCAATTTTAAGTATTTTTACAGATAGTTCAAGTCCAGGACTAAAAACGATGAATTCTCAAACAGAGCTGTTATTTACCGGCGATCGCACTTATTCTATTCACAAACGGTGGATGAGTAGGGCCGTGGAACTGGCATTCGCAGCCGGCGATGCTGGCGAAGTACCCGTTGGTGCTGTGATTGTTGATGGTGCTGGTAAGTTGATTGCAGAAGCCCAAAATCGCCGAGAGCGAGACTGCGATCCCACTGCTCATGCTGAAATTTTGGCTCTGCGGGCTGCGGGGCAAGTTTTGCAAGACTGGCATCTCAATCAATGCACTCTCTACGTGACTCTGGAGCCTTGTCCGATGTGCGCTGGTGCTATTGTACAGGCTCGCCTCGGTTTGTTGGTCTACGGAGCAGATGACCCGAAAACTGGTACGATTCGGACTGCGGGGAATATTCCAGATAGCACCTATTCTTGTCACCGCCTACAGGTGATCGGCGGGATTATGGAGTCGGTTTGCCGCGAGCAGTTGGTGTCTTGGTTTGAATCCCGAAGGAAAGTTTAACAGGTAAAAGTTTTCAGTCTCGATCGACAATGTTTAATCGTAGTTGGCTAATTAGCTAGGCAGACGGGAATCCCTCGCGCTTTACCGCCTCGGTTAGTGTGGGATGAGAGTCGCGTGAGACTCCTGATTCCACCTAGCAAGCAACCTCAAAGTATAACTTTGAGCAGCTTGCTAAGTGGATGACGAGACGAACAAACTCTTTATTCGACGGGTCTATCTTGTCTTTCGATATATTTCAATATTCTGATATAATAACAGTAACTGAAGCGTCAAGGTCGAAACGCAAGTCTTGGCTGGATGCTGCCTTTGGTCAATTTTTTAAGACACTGGACTACATAGCCGCAAAAGCTGGAGCAGTTGTCATTTCAAAAAAACCTGCTTATATCTCAATGGTACTCAGTTATCGAAATGAAATCATTTTCACTGATTGCAGTATTCGAGATTATTGGGACGCAGCACAATTCTTTGATGGTAGATCGTGAGCTTAACGCAGCGATCAACTTAAAAAGACTGGGGTTGGACATTTTCCCCAGTATAAAACGCCGTAGTGGGAATCTTTCTGTAGTAGGAACTATGGATAACAGTATCACGAAGGAAATTTTGCATACCCTTCATCGGGCTGCAAAGAAGCCTACATCATAGCTGTACTCAGCTTGATGTAGGAGTATGTCACACTCTAGCCATCAATCAAACAGATTAATTGCTATGTGTCATACTGCCACGATCGCCCTTAATTCCAGTACCTCATCAAAGAGTAAAGCCAATGCCTGCCAAGGTAGCATCTAATACCTCTCGCGTTTCTCCTTGGTTAACCTCCTTGCTCTATCCATTAGGTCACTATGTTGTCCTGCCGTCTTATTTTGGCAAGATACAGATCACTGGACAGGAAAACTTGCCGAAGGACGGGCCTGTAATTCTATCACCTACGCACCGCTCCCGGTGGGATGCGATGATGATGCCCTATTCTACTGGACAGAAAGTGACTGGACGCGATTTGCGTTTTATGGTGACAGCAGATGAGGTGAAAGGACTTCAAGGTTGGTTCATCAGGCATTTGGGAGGTTTTGCTGTCGATATCCGACATCCAGCAATTAGCAGCCTCCGTTATGGCGTGGAACTGCTTCTGGACAAGCAAATGTTAGTCATTTTTCCAGAAGGTGGGATTTTTCAGGATGGTGAAGTTCACCCGATCAAGTCTGGATTGGCTCGTTTGGCAATCCAAGCGGAGTCGAGCGCACCTGGTTTGGGAGTGAAAATTGTACCGATGAGTATTCGCTACCGCCCGCGTATTCCTCGATGGGGTTCTCAGGTAAAAATTGCGATCGGTTCTCCACTTTCAGTAGCAGATTATGCTAAATCCGGTAGTAGCAAAAAAGAGGCTCGATTGTTGACTGCTGATTTGCAAATAGCTCTGAAAAATCTCGATGAAAGTTATTAGTTGTTAGTTGTTATTGGTTAGTTGTTATTTGTTATTTGTTATTTGTTATTGGTCATATCAATTCCGATAGCATCGGAATTATTAGTAGCCGAAATGAGGAGACGGCAGTGCCGTCTCCTCTAGATCATTCCGGTGTAACCGGAATTGATATCAGTTGCATGGGTATTGTTCAAATATCCAAACAGTCAAAAGTTAACAGTTAACAGTTAACAGTCAACAGTCAACAGTCAACATTTAACATTATCAATGGGTTTTGCTTTGAACTTTAAGCCCGGTCAAATTGTCAGTTTAGAGTGTGGAAATACTTGTCTGCATTCCGAGGTGATTCAGGTGGTTGAGGCGCGTCAAGTCTGTTGGGTACGCCCTTTGATGTTAGTTGTATTCCAGTCTGGGGATGATTTATGCGATCGCCTTTCCGAAGATTACACTATATCTGATTTACGGAATGGTGCTGATTTATTGTGGCCACTGAGTTTGTTTCGGGCGGCTTTGGATACAGAAGTAATTTCACTGTTGAGTCAGTTGTACTCTCTGGATTCGGAAAAAAAGGATGCTGTTATTGCTTCTCGGCAACTTAGAGATTTTGTCGATCGAGTTTGGACAGCTTTTCCCACCGCTTTTAATTAGTCAACAGTCAACAGTCAACAGTCAACAGTCAACAAATTTTATTTTAAAATACCGCGTGTGACAGTTCTGATGGTTTAAGATTATTATGAATAACTTCACCGTCGCGGAACCAGACAATTCGGCGAGTTTGGCGCGCCACTTCCGGTTCGTGCGTCACCATCACCACAGTCATCCCACTTTCATTGAATTCTGTAAAAATATCCATGACTTCTTGGGTAGTTTTAGTATCCAATGCACCAGTCGGTTCATCAGCAAGTAATAGTACAGGACGATTCACAATAGCACGGGCGATCGCAACTCGCTGCTGCTGTCCTCCTGATAGTTGATTCGGCCTATTTTGCAGCCGACTTTCCAAGCCTACCCTAGTTAAAGCCTCTACAGCCCGATCGCGTCTTTCGGCTGCGGGAACACCGGCATAAACCATCGGTAACATCACATTTTCTAAGGCTGTCAACTGAGACAACAGATGAAATTGCTGGAAGACAAAGCCTAATTTTAAATTGCGAATTCCGGCTAATTCTGCTTCCGGCATTTGGGCGACATCTACACCGTCTAGGTAATAACTGCCACTCGTAGGTCGATCGAGACAACCGATAATATTCATAGCTGTAGATTTGCCAGAACCCGATGCGCCCATAATCGAACAATATTCTCCTTGTCTAACCGTCAAGCTGACACCGTTTAAAGCGCGAACTTCTAAGTCGCCAATCCCGTAAACTTTTGTGATATCTTCGAGGCCGACAATTATGGGTTTTGAGAGGACTTCCTCGTTGAGCTCTTGCTTGGTCTCGGTTTGTAGTTCAGGCATTTTTTTTCTGTGCGATCGACACAACTAACTACTAACTTAACACTTGTTATCAGTTTTTGTGGTTTAAAGGCGATGTTTGGACGGTTGCGGGACTTACGCACGGGTGCATCTGGTTTTGGCAAATATATCCGTAGGGGCGAAGCATGACCGTAGTCAATATGGGATTATAACTAATAACTTATATGCGGTCATGCTTCGCCCTCTTCAAAAACCAGATGCACCCCTTACGCACGGATAGTCAGAAACCAGGTTTTTTGAGTAAAATAATTAGTTAGAGCGCGCAGAAATGATAAAAACCCGGTTTCTTTGGTGTTGGTGAGTAAGTCCTAAATTAAACAATTTGTGGCTTAAATGCGATCGGGATCGATGTTCAATTCGCGCAGTTTTGCTGCCAAACGTTCGGCTCTTTGAACTGCTTGTTCTGCACGCTGTCTTTCAAAATCCCTTTCTTCTCTCAATTCTTCAGGAGAAACGAATGCTTCTCC
Organism: Oscillatoriales bacterium; assembly: GCA_043742065.1. Taxonomy (GTDB): domain Bacteria; phylum Cyanobacteriota; class Cyanobacteriia; order Cyanobacteriales; family Microcoleaceae; genus Microcoleus. Next base: position 2,211 of record JAYTZD010000509.1, on the reverse strand, counting down.
ATCTGGTCGATAAATTTCTAACCCATCTTCACCCAACTCAAATCGTACTCCCAATCTAGGACTGATCCATCCCTCCATCGGCTCAATTACTTCTAAATTACCTTCAATTCTTTGCCAACCACTCAAATCATTATTTTCTGGATTGTAAAGGTAGTATTCCTCGACTCCATAGCGATTGTAAAATGAAAGTTTTTTGTCCATCTTGATTTGGCGATCGTTATGAGAGCGAATCTCAAATACGACTTGGGGAGCAATATTCTCTTCGAGAAATTGCATATAGGAAGGCCGATCGCCCTTTGGTCTACCAAATATTACCATCGTATCTGGTGCTTGAGAAATGTCTGGTCTACCTTGAACTGGATACCACAGTAAATCGGCTGCTATAAAGACGTTTGGGTCATTTTTGAACAGCGATTCGCAGCCTTCTTTGATTTTGACAATTAATTTGTATTGAATTGTGCTTTCTGCCATTGGTTCACCGTCGCTGGATGGATAAATGATTTCTGCGGTTGTGACTTGCATTGTGGTTGTCTCCGAGAACTATTTGAGATTGATTATACTGTTTTTGAACGATCGCATTTTTTTTCCCTATCCATAGACTAATCTGCGTAGATCCGTGCCTATCTGTGGTTCAAAATTTCCCTTGATATCTGCTAATTTTCGCGGCCCAAAAAAGTATACATTTCGATATGTTTTTCGGCGCTGGCTTGATGTATAATCTAATAATGGGAGTGTGAACACTTGCACTTAAAAATGCACAGATTTCTATTATCTAATAATATCATGTCAACCGCAAGAAGTCAAGCGATTACCTCGAAAAAAAAAGGCGAATTTTTGAGCTACCATTAAGAAAAATTAAGTAAACTTGGTAAGTTCAAGATAGTTGGCAACGACAATTATGACATACGATTACGACTTGTTTGTGATAGGTGCAGGCTCTGGCGGATTGGCGAGTTCCAAACGGGCGGCTTCCTACGGGGCAAAAGTAGCGATCGCCGAAAACGACTTAGTAGGCGGAACCTGCGTAATTCGCGGCTGCGTGCCCAAAAAACTGATGGTTTACGCCTCAACATTCTCACATCTGTACGAAGATGCGATCGGCTACGGTTGGAGTCCAGTAGAAAGCAGCTTCGACTGGGAAAAACTCGTCACCACTGTAGACACAGAAGTGCGCCGACTCAGCAAACTGCACATTAGCTTTCTCGAAAAAGCCGGAGTCGAATTAATTTCAGGATACGCCAAATTTATCGATTCTCACACCGTCGAAGTTGGCGACAAGAAAATCACCGCAGCCAAAATCTTAATCGCTGTTGGTGGAGAAGCTCATCGCATCGAAATTCCCGGTATCGAACACTCGATTACTTCCCGCGAAATCTTCTTGCTAAAAGAGCAGCCAAAACGGTTGGCAATTTGGGGAGGAGGCTACATCGGCGTCGAATTTGCCTGCATCATGAACGGGCTGGGAAGTCAAGTAACTCAAATCATCCGTCGCGACTTAATTTTGAACGACTTCGATGCAGAAATTCGTACTAACGTGCAAGAAGGAATGATTAAGCACGGGGTAGAAATTTTGACAGAAAGCTCGATCGCACAAATTGAGAAAACCCCAGAAGGTTTGCAGTTAAAATTATCTGGAAAATCCTCAGAAACCTTGACAGTAGACGCGCTGTTGTGCGCTACTGGACGCTGGCCCAACTTAGAAAAATTGGGTTTAGAAAATGCGGGAGTAGAAACAGACAAAGGTGCGATCGCAGTTACCAAAGACAGCCGTACCAATCAGCCACACATTTTTGCTGTCGGAGATTGCACCAACCGGATTAATTTGACTCCAATTGCGATCGCCGAAGGCCGCGCTTTTGCCGATACTGAATTTGGTAACAATCCGAGAGCAATCAGTTATGAAAATGTGGCATCTGCCGTATTTTCGCAGCCGGAAGCGGCGACAGTCGGCTTAAATGAAGAGCAGGCTAGAGCTAAATTCCCCGACTCAATTAAGTGTTATACAGCTAAGTTTCGACCGATGTTTCACGCTTTGACTGGTGCAGATGAGAAGACTTTTGTCAAGTTAGTTGTTGAGACAAATACTGACAGAGTTTTGGGCGTGCACATGGTGGGGAAAGATGCCGGCGAGATTATTCAAGGAATGGCGATCGCTGTTAATATGGGAGCTACGAAGAAGGACTTCGATGTGACTATTGGCATTCATCCATC
>JAYTZD010000508.1:0-2736 GCA_043742065.1 Oscillatoriales bacterium | reverse complement strand
TAGCAATCCTGGAAGCGGTAGAAGCAACGGGTAACGTGTTCTTGTCAGCGACAGCATCAGTTGCCCAAGAACTCCGATCGACTACTAAAAAGGAGCTTATTTATTTTGGCTGTTTTCATTTGGATGTGGAAACAGGTCATACTACAGGGACACCGGATGTGGAGCAATCGATCAAAAACATACAACTAACTCTTGAGAGCCGTCAAGAGATTTTTGAGATAGTTGAGAATTTGTTTGAAATTTTCACAGAACAGATTGCTGAGCTTCTGGTTTTTGCAAAAACTCATAGCTTTGACCAACCTTTTGCAGAACCCCGCGAGATTTTGCAACCTTTAAAAGCTGCGTAGCTTACGAGATGTAAACTTTTCAATTTTTAGCACCAGACAAAGCTTAGAATTAGACCAAATTCATTACTTACAAGGAGACGCATCATGTCACAACTTAATAGTAATTGTTCAACTGCGACTGAGAATCTGGATATTGCCCATACTTGGACTGAGAATCTGGATATCGCTCATACTTGGACTGAGAATTTGGATATCGCTCATACTTGGACTGAGAATTTGAATATTTCTCAAGGTTCTCCCATGGCTGAAGATGACAAACTAGCAGTCGGATAAAACTGAGTGGGGGAGGGCGGGTTTATAGAACCTGTTTGCAAGCTTTAAGACCCTTGGCGAACCCGCCCCTACAGCTTCTTGAGAATGGTGCAATATTTTAGATAAAACCTGTGGCAAAAACTATTCAGCCTCGCTAATTTCGAGGCTGAATAGTCCTACATTTGTCTCGTCAATGTCCAAATTTAGCATCTACTATCCCGAATTGCATATGAGCCATTACGACGTTGTGATTGTGGGCGGAGGCCCTGCTGGTACTACTGCTGGCACTTTGCTCAAGAAATACAATCCAAATCTGAGCGTGCTAATCCTAGAGAAAGAAAAGTTCCCTCGCGATCATGTTGGGGAAAGCCAATTACCTCAAATTAGCGATGTGCTTCAAGAAATGGGATGCTGGGATAAAGTAGAAGCAGCGGACTTCCCGATTAAAATCGGTGCTACCTATCGCTGGGGAAGCGATCCAAATCCTTGGGATTTTAATTTTATTAAGCCTGAGCTGTTTGAAGATGAGCTGCGTCCTGCTAAATTTGAGGGACAGAGACGGCAAACTGCTTTCCAAGTCGATCGCGCAAAGTATGATGAAATTCTGCTGCGACACGCCGAAGAAATGGGATGTGTTGTCAGAGAAGAAACTCCGGTGGTTAAAGTAGATAGAGATGGCGATCGCATTACGGCTCTACATTTGCGATCGCAGGAACAAATCACAGCCCGTTACTACATCGACGCTTCCGGTCACATCGGCGTACTGCGCCGAGCTTTGGGAGTCGAAACACACTGTCCTACACGACTACAAAATATCGCTATCTGGGATTACTGGACAAATGCTGAATGGGCAGAGTTTATTGGTGTTGGTGGCACCCGTGTTCAAGTAATGAGTTTGAGTCACGGGTGGATTTGGTTCATTCCCTTGGGGCCAACTCGCACCAGTATCGGCTTCATTTGCCCTGCAGAACATTACAAGGAGATGAAAAAGCGACCAGAGGAAATATATGCCGAAGTACTAAGTAGCGAACCCCGAATCAGCAAGTTAATCGCTAATGCTACCAGCACAGGCAAGATTGAAACTACAAAAGATTGGTCATTTTTGTCAGATAAAACAGTAGGAGAAAACTGGTTTTTGGTTGGAGAAGCTGCTGGTTTTGCCGATCCGATTTTAGCGGCTGGCATGACTTTAGCTCACACTGGCGCGCGGGAATTGGCTTACACAATTTTAGCATTAGAGCAGGAAAAACACGACGCTCAATGGCTGAAAACTCAGTATGATGAGAATCAGCGTCGCCGAGTTAAACAGCACATTCGCTTCGCCGATTACTGGTACGCTGCTAACGGTCAATTCACTGATTTACAAGAGCATTCAAGGGAAATTGCGCGGGATTCTGGCTTGGATTTAAGCCCGGAGAAAGCTTTTCAGTGGTTGGCTCAAGGCGGATTTACTAATGATATTTTGGGTCAAGCTGCGATCGCTGGAGTTGATTTGACTTCGATCAAGCAGGTGATTCAGCGCTTCTCACAGGAGGAGGCTCCTTGGCTACTTTCTGCCTACAATGTGTTTCAGCTAGATTTATTGGATGCGGAGATTGAGTTTGTAGCTGTTTATGATTCTGGTCAAATTAAAAAAATTAAGTGTTATGTGAAGAATGGTCAGCGGTTGCCGGCTACAGGATTATATGGTTTGCTGATTGAGATTTTGAACCGCACTGAGTCCATTGAGCAAATTTATCGGCAGTTGGTGCTAGTTTTAAAAGAGCGTTTTTCTGTGCAACACGCTCGCGTAGTTCTTCATCAAGCCCTTGGTTGTTTGGAAGTGATGGTGAGTTCTGGTATTGTCAAGGCGATATTGAATCCGGATTTGTCTAAGTTGAATATTTCTATTCCTATGGAAGGTGAGTTAATTCACACTCATCAGGATGTGAATTAATGCGCTACAAAAAAAGCTGGGCTTAAAACCATATTAAACTCAGATATTGCGCGATTCTTGCTTAACAGGCAAGATGCCTGTTCCACAAAGAGTGATTTTTGTTGTGGGGTGGGCATCCTGCCTGCCCATATTTGGTTAACAGGCAAGATGCCTGTTCCACAAAGAGTGATTTTTATTGTGGGGTTCTGGGTATTCTGTTCT
>JAYTZD010000507.1:0-24656 GCA_043742065.1 Oscillatoriales bacterium | reverse complement strand
TAATGAATCTGGAGTAGGGACACGGCACTGCCGTCTCCTCTAGATCATTCCGGCGCAGCCAGAATTGATATGAAATGGGCGATCGCACTTTTTGTCATCACAGATAAAGGCAGATTTTGCGTCCAGGAATGTTCAAAAAAAAGAGGCGCAATTGCGCCTCCCAAATCTTTCATGTCTGCGCTCTAAACACTCACAGCCACTTTCGATTCCTTCGCAGTCAACTTCTCGTAAGTCGCCCGCATTTTCAATCCCACTAACACTTGGAACAAACCAGTTCCATTATTGGAACCGGGATACTCGCGGTGCTGAAGCAATAGGTGAGTCAACTCGCCTTCATACTTCGCAGAAGTTTTGCTCAAATGGCTTTCGATGTAAATAACTTCTTCGAGATTTTCAAACTGACCATCTACTTCCAAAATCGATACTTCGTGGCCGTAGAAAGCATCTGGCCCGTAGTACATCTTAATTCCTGGATAAGAACAAGTCAGCTTACGGCCGCAAGGAATCCAGTTAATTGTTGAACCTTCGTCAAACAAATACGCAGGCTCAAAATTGGCGACGCCTTCGCGCTGGATCATCTGCACTCGCAGCACCTTCCGCTCTTTGTCATCTTTGATCAAGTTTGTCGTCAATACTTGAATGACCACATCAGCATATTGCTTTTGTGGATCGATGTAAGCTGTAAAATCTGGTTTGCGAGCATTGATCGCAAACAGCACGTCTTCGTAACGGTGGCCCCGTTCCGCCATGTCGCGCTGAATTTTCCAAGCAATTTTTACTTCGTCGCTGATGTCGAGATAGACGCTGAAGTCGATGAGATCTCGAACTCGCTGATCGTACAATGGGTGCAATCCTTCAATTACGATCACATGATTCGGCTCTACACGCTCAGGAGGATCGAGCAGACCGGTTTCGTGGTTGTAAATCGGTTTGTCGATTCCTCGGCCTTCTTTGAGGGCTTTCATTTGCTCGGCCATCAGATCGAAATTGTTGGCTCTGGGGTCAAGGGCGGTGATTCCAGTTTCTTTGCGCTGTTTGCGATCGAGACAATGATAGTCGTCCAGGCAGATGACGGTAACGAAATCTTCCCCGAACAAATCTGTCAATCGGCGCAAAAACGTAGATTTTCCGCACCCGGAGTCTCCGGCAACGCCAATTAAAACCACGCGATCCGGCTTAGTTGTCATAGTTTCCCTCTAAAAAAATCACTGTTTACTAACTCAAAGATAAGTAATTGATACTAACTTTAGTAGTTAATCTTACCAGAATGCGATCGCCCACTACAATATCTACGGCGATCGATTTGAGATTCGAGATTGGAGATTTGAGATTGGAGAATTATTAGATAATTGACCCATCCTCAGTTTGGGAAGGTATAAATACTCAATCTTCTACTGGGCTGCTTTTGGTCAATAGGAGTTATTTGTTGCCCGATATACTATTCGATCGCCCTACAAATCAAAACGACTTATGGGGGCTGATCCCCCGATCGGGTAAAATAGTCGCAGTACGCAGACGACAATAGCTATAAGTCAACACCTGAAAGCAACCGGACGAGGTTCGTGGGGGTGTTCGGCTAATTGGGAATTGAGGACGCGATCGACCAAAACTTGATATGCCTACCCTCGGTGGCGAGGCTGAGAGATTGACGCGACCAATTAGTCCCGATGACCTTAAGAAAAAAGTAAATTGAGTCTACGGTCACATTCTCTATCTTTATAACTCTGTATCGTGAAGGAAAAGCAACAAATGTACAGCCCAAGCATATCTGGTGTTGCGGCCAGCTCATTATCAGGCAGCCGCATCTTTGTCTATGAAGTCGAGGGCATACGTCAGAGCGGTGAAACTGACCAAACAACTAACCCGATTCGTCGTAGTGGCAACGTGTTTATCGCCGTCCCTTACGATCGCATGAATCAAGAAATGCGGAGAATTACTCGCCTGGGTGGCAAAATAGTCAGCATTCGCCCCTCCAACAGTGCTCCCGAAACTCATGACACCGTAGCACCAGAACCAGGGCAACAGAGTCAGAAATCTGGAGAAAAAACTAAGCCCATGACTCAAGCCAAGGAAAAAGTTCAGGTTCCCGTTAACCTCTACAAGCCCGCCAATCCTTATATTGGCAAGTGCATATCCACAGAAGAAATGGTCAAAGAAGGCGGCGACGGCACAGTCCGTCACGTTAAAATTGACATCTCTGGAGGCAAATTGCACTATCTGGAAGGTCAAAGTATTGGCATCATTCCAGATGGCACTGACAAGAACGGTAAACCTCACAAAATTCGGCTTTATTCGATCGCCTCAACCCGTCACGGAGATGATGTCGATGACAAAACTGTCTCTGTATGCGTCCGCAGGCTAGAGTACAAAAGCCCAGAAACAGGCGAACAAGTCCTCGGCGTTTGTTCGACTTTTATCACCGGTTTGGAACCAGGGGCTGATGTCAAAATCACCGGCCCTGTAGGCAAGGAAATGCTCTTACCAGATGATGAGGATGCCACCATTATTATGATGGCTACTGGTACTGGAATTGCTCCTTTCCGCGCTTATTTGTGGCGGATGTTCAAGGAAAACAATCCAGAGTACAAATTCAAAGGTTTAGCTTGGCTGTTCTTCGGAGTTGCTTACACTCCCAACATTCTGTATAAAGAAGAGTTGGAGCAATTACAAGCTGAATTCCCCGATAACTTCCGATTGACTTACGCCATCAGCCGCGAGCAAAAGAATGCTGACGGCGGCAAGATGTACATTCAAAACCGGATTCAAGAGAACGCTGACCAATTGTGGGAATTGGTTCAACAACCCAAAACTCACACTTACATCTGTGGTTTGAAGGGCATGGAAGGCGGCATTGATGAAGGAATGTCGGCGGCATCTAGCAAGTATGATGTTGACTGGACTGCCTATCAGAAACAGTTGAAGAAAGAGCATCGCTGGCACGTTGAAACCTATTAATAGGTAGGGCAATTTAGTCTGAGTTGTAGGGTGGGCATTGCTCGCCCTATAATTGTTTTAGATAGTTGATAGTTGATAGTTGATATAGCAATCCTAAATAAAAAGTGTATAATATGCAGTAAGCTCACTGAAAAAGGGAGATGACTAAACATGGTATTAATTTCTACCCAAAAACTGACATTTCAAGAGTATCTGAACTATGAGGGAGAATCAGGTGTTTGTTATGAATTATATCGGGGACAGATAATTGAAATCCCAACACCCACAGCTATACATATCAAAATCATTCAATTTTTGGTTTACCAGTTCCGATGCTTCTTTGCAGCACACAACCTACCGCTAGTTGCAGTTGTGACTACCGCAGTCCGAACCGAGGAAAATTCTTCGCGCGTTCCTGATGTTGTGATTTGCACTCAGAGTCTTTGGGAACAAGTTTGTGCACAACCTGGTTCCGCAGTTTTGGACTTTGAAGAAAAACCACTTTTAGTGATTGAAGTTACCAGTCAAAATTGGCGGGACGACTACATCCGTAAACGGGCAGAATATGACTTGATTGATATTCTTGAATATTGGATTGTAGATCCAAATCAACCAAAAATTCGAGTCTGTAGCCGTCCCGAAAATGAAGGTAGTTACTCTCAGCAAGAATTTTTGCCGGGACAGCAAGTTCAGTCTGTACAGTTCGCTGAATTTATTCTATCGGTGAATACGCTGCTCTCTCCGCCGCTGGTAGAAGATTTGATTCGAGAAGAACAAGCGCAGCTACAACAGTTAGGACAGCAAAATCAGGAACTAGGACAGCAAAATCAGGAACTAGGACAGCAAGTCAATGTAGAACGTCAACGGGCAGAAAGATTGGCGCAGCGACTCCGAGAAATGGGGGTAGATATCGACACAGAAGTTTGAATTTTTATACCAAATTAGATCCCCGACTTCTTTAAGAGGTCGGGGATCTGGATATTGAGTTTAGTTAAATGACAAATTGCTTGATTAGCATATAATCATAGTAGGTTAAGTGAATTTCAACGGGTCAAAGTCGTGGCTTTCAAAATTGGTTTGCTAGGTTTAGGTACAGTTGGCGCGGGAACGGCAGAGATTTTGCTCTCCCCAGATGGTCGCCATCCACTGTTGCAGGAATTGGAAATTTGTCGGGTGGGAGTGCGCGATATTTCTCGAACTCGGTCTTTACAATTGCCAGAAAATGTGCTGACAACTGACCTGGAAGCGATCGCAACTGACCCAGAAGTTGATATTGTCGTAGAATTAATTGGGGGATTGGAACCGGCGCGATCGCTAATTTTACAAGCTATTGCCAGCGGAAAGCACGTTGTCACCGCCAATAAAGCTGTTATTTCTCGCTACGGCCAAGAAATTTTCGATGCAGCCAACGCCAAAGGGGTTTATGTAATGTTTGAAGCTGCTGTGGGCGGCGGCATTCCAGTTATCCAAACTCTCAAGCAATCATTGGGTGCAAATCGCATTAAAACTGTGATTGGCATCATCAATGGTACAACTAATTACATCCTGACACGGATGCAAACAGAAGGTGCAGACTTTGCCGAAGTCCTCGCCGATGCACAGCAATTAGGTTATGCTGAAGCAGACCCCTCGGCGGATGTAGATGGATTAGATGCTGCTGATAAAATAGCTATTTTAGCTTCCCTAGCTTTCGGTGGGCGCATCAATTTAAAAGATATTCACTGCGAAGGTATCAGACAAGTTAGTGCAGCCGATATTGACTACGCCGATAAGCTAGGATTTGTGATTAAATTGCTAGCTATTGCTCAAGATATTAAGTCAACTTCAGATGAAGAAATGCTTTCCATTCGAGTGCATCCTAGCTTTGTCCCGAAAACTCATCCTCTGGCGAGTGTGAATGGTGTTTATAATGCTATTTTAGTGGAAGGAGAGCCGATCGGGCAATTGATGTTATATGGGCGTGGTGCGGGCGCGGGGCCGACTGCTAGTGCGGTAGTGTCCGACATCATGAATATTGTGGCTATCCTGAAAACCGAAACAGTTCCGATTCCCCATCCTTTACTAAGTTGCAATCATCAACACTATTCCAAAATCGCCCCGATGCAGGAACTTCTAATTCGATTTTATGCTCGGTTCTTGACGCGGGATACTCCGGGGGTTATTGGTAAACTCGGCACTGCTTTCGGAAACCACAAAGTTAGTTTGGAATCAATTGTACAGACGGGGATTCACGGCAATTTAGCAGAAATTGTGGTTGTAACTCATGATGTTAAGGAAGGTAATTTTCAAAAGGCAATTGATGAAATTCGGGCGATGGAATCAATCGATAGTATTGCTACTATTCTGCGGGTTTTGTAAGAAATTAGGAGACGGCAATGCCGTGTCCCTACAATATTATTTGGGGTGCCGAAATTAGGAGACGGCAATGTCGTGTCCCTACAATATTATTTGGGGTGCCGAAATTAGGAGACGGCAATGCCGTGTCCCTACAATATTATTTTGGGTAGGGACACGGCACTGCCGTCTCCTCTATATTATTCCGGTATAACCGGAATTGATATCAACAGTCAACAGTCAACAGTCAACAATAATTCAATCTGACGTATCAACTAACTCTTTCGCCAATGATAGTGCATCTTCACGAGTATAAATTATCCCCTCCACCCGTGCTAATTGAATTTCCATCAACAATTGACCAATACGTGGACTTCTCGGTAAATTTAAATGTTCCATTAAATCATTGCCGCTAACTAACTGTGTAGGATGTGCAACTATGTCATCAGCATCAAGATAACGATTAATTAACAGTGAAATTTCATCGGCGGGAATCCCCACGGCTACAGCCAAAACTGCTAAGACTGGAAATACTATTCCCAAATCTCGAAATAAGAAATACTGTTCTCGCAAAGACATCTCAGAAATTGGTTGTGCTTGCAATTTGGGCAAATATTTCACAAGCCCGATCGCACTTTTGATCTCAGCATTGCTATACTTTAACCGTAGCAACTGGGTTTCGGCAATTGTCGGGTCAGAATCTGCCAACATAGCCAACTTCGCAATTGCTAACAACGGCGTTTTAATCGTATCTCGAATCTGGTGAGAAAATTCCTGACCCAAATCTGGATAAATTGCCGCTAAATTTGCAGCAGAAGTATCAATTTTTGTTAATGTGTCAAAACGGTCGATCGCGCTTTCAAACCAAATCGAAAACAAACCATCTTCCCAACCGCGACAAATCCAAGGTACACCGTCAGGATTGCTCAACAAATAACCCAATTCACTCCGCACCCGTTCCACCGCTATCTGACTCAACAACGGTGCTAATTCACGAATCGCAGATAGAGTTTCCGGTTCGATCGCAAAACCTAACTGCGCCGCTTGACGGTAAGCTCTTAATAACCTCAACGGATCATCTTCCAAATTTGACCGCGAAATCATCCGCACCAAACCCAGCCGCAAATCAGTTTGACCATCCACAGGATCGATGATTTCTCCGGTAAAAGGATTGCAGGCGATCGCATTAATCCGAAAATCCCGACGCCACAAATCCCCCTCCAGACTCCCCCCTTCCGCCTGCGCCAAATCCACCGTACCGCCCGCAAACACCACTCGTGCAATTTGCCGTTCCGCATCCAACAACACAAATCCAGCTTTCGTGCGATCGGCAATTTTCCGAGCCGTCTTCACCGCCTGTGTTAGCATAACGAAGTCTAAATCAAAATAGTGCGATCGCCTCCCCAGTAGCGCATCCCGCACCGCACCGCCCACGAGATAAGCAGGCGCAGTCAGCAGTTCCAAATCAAACGGCCAAGTATCAGGAGATAATGTAGGTGGCAAACTATTCGACATTGCAACAAAAATAAATAAACTTACACACAATAAAGCTCTTGCTACGCTAGATTAACAGAAAGCTCAAAATTCACCAACCTTTTTGAAATGCACAGAGGATATCAAGGATGTGTATTTGTATTAACTGCCATTATGTAGATCGCTGCTTCACCTACCACGCCGTAGAAGGACAGCACGAACAGATTCATCTCACCGAAACACCCGATTTCGACCCTGTAGAACCGACAATCAACGTCAATATCCGCTCCCGCCAAGATGAAATTGAAATGGAATGGGATGTAGTCGGTTGTCTGAGTTTTAAGCAAGAGACCGGCAAATGGGCCCAATTGCGGCCGGGTGAACTTGTACCGACTTAAGTCATTAGTCATTAGTCATTAGTCATTAGTCATTAGTCATTAGTCATTAGTTATTGGTTATTGGTTATTGGTTATTAGTTATTTGTTAATTGCTTGAGGCGGCAAATAACCAATTACTGATTAACAATAACCAATTACCAATTCTCCATGCCCGATGCCCAATTCCCAATTCCCAATTCCCCAATTCCCAATTCCCCAATTCCTCAATCTAAAATCAAAAATCCAAAATCTAAAATAAAATGAGCTATTGCTTAAACCCAACTTGTCAGAATCCGCAAAACCTCGGTGATGCAGAATTGTGCAAAAGTTGCGGCTCAAAATTATTGTTAACTCCTGGCGCACAAGACTCCCCAGCATCTCGCTACCGTACCATAAAGCCGATCGGACAAGGAGGCTTTGGCAGAACATTCTTAGCAATAAATGAAACCAAACCTGTAAATTTTTCGCAGTGCGTAATAAAACAATCTTTACCCCAAAAAAACGCAGCCGAAAAAGCCAATCAACTATTTCACCAAGAAGCAAACCAGCTAGAAACTTTAGGTAAACATCCCCAGATACCAGAATTATTAGCACACTTTGAACAAGACGGCAGACAATATTTAATACAACAATTTATCGACGGCAAAAACCTAGCTCAAGAATTAGAACAAAAAGGAGCATTCGCCGAAACTCAAATCCGACAAATCCTCAATGATTTATTACCAGTTATCCACTTTGTCCACAAATCAAAAGTTATTCACCGTGACATCAAACCAGAAAATATCATTCGTCGCCGACTGTCTCCAACCCCTTTAGCACCATTAGAAAATTCCTTTCAATCCTCTCCTTTTCAAAAAGATATTGTCCTAGTAGATTTTGGGGCTGCGAAAAAAGTAACAACAACAGGATTCCAACCAACTGGTACAATTATTGGCAGTGCTGCTTATACGGCCCCAGAACAACTGATGGGTAAGGCAGTTTTTGCCAGTGATATCTACAGTTTGGGAGTCACTTGTATTCACTTGCTGACTCAAATTCCTCCCTTCGATTTGTTCGACAGCACAGAGGATGCTTGGGCTTGGCGAAATTATCTGAAAACTGCTGTTAGCGATGATTTCGGCCGTATCCTTGACACGATGCTTCAAAGCGCCACCAATCGCCGCTATAATTCAGCATCAGCCGTCATCCGACAGTTGAACCCCAAACCGCTGTATTTAGAGGCTTCCCCTGTGCTAGATGCGCCGGAAACGCCCGCAGACAAGGTGTTGACACCTGCGCCCGGTATGTCGCTTTTCACTCGCCAAGAGCAAGCCGAAATTCAGCAAGCTTTACAAGATGCGATCGCCCCATACAATGTCATAATTCAAGTTAACCAAACTAAGGACAAGCTGAATATCGTCATCAACAGAACTCAAGACCATCCTGTTTATTATCCCCACTTATCTGAAATAATTACTACCAAACTCACCAATTTACAACTAAATAAAGTTGCAGCAGTGAAGCTGTTGGGCAGAGTCAGTAATTCCCGCGCCCCAGAGTGGCAACAAGTATTGCAAATTGACCCTAAGATTAAGTTAAGAAATCAAATCATTCGGCTGCACCATAATAAGTTAGCTAAGAAAATAGCGCCCCTTGCTACCCAAGATTTTTGGTGGCCCAAGTTGCAAACAAAAGAGTTTTGGATAGACTTACTAATGTTTGGCTTAGTTTGGTTTATATTTGGATCTCAAATAGTGATTTTTAATGCAATGTTTGCACTAATAATTTCAGCGGCTTTTATGTTCGTCAAGTATCGAGTTTCCCAAAACAAAGAATTTGCCAACAACAATTTATTCACAACTTTAGTCGTGCTGTTTCTGATGACTGGAATCATGGGAAATTCAAGGATTTTAAATACAGGAGCATTTGGTTTTCTTTTGGCTTGTTTAGTTGTAGCTTCTCCTCTCTTTTATGTCAAGGACAATTATTAATCATCGTGAATAGCAATCCCCAAAACGCAACAGCAGTTAAAAAATACGGTTTAGCCCTGCACACAGCTAGTCGTGAACTCGGTTTAGCCATCAGCAATTTTGATGGTGATTCTCGGTGCCAAACTTGGTATTTGGATCGCGATTTAGCAACTCATTTGCATCAGTATTTAATAGACTTTATCCAGCCACAAACTTGGGCTGATTTAGCTTTTATTGCAGTTGCAAAGGGGCCAGGAGGTTTCACGGGGACTCGCATCGGTATGGTGGCGGCACGGACTTTGGCTCAACAGTTGGACATTCCAATTTTTGCTATTTCAACTTTGGCAGCTTTTGCTTGTGATAGTAATAAAACATCTACCTGCGATCGGGATATGGCGCTGCAAATGCCTGCACAGCGAGGTCAATTATTTGGGGCTGTTTATTCAGTGAACAAAAACTCTGGTTTGACTGAGTTGTTTCCTGATACGGTGATGACTCCTGAATCTTGGCAGGAAAAGTTGGAGAGTTGGGAAAATTCCTATCAGTTGATTGAAGTTCCAAGCGAGTTGGGTTCATCGGTTTCTAGTGTGTTGGAATTGGCTTATTTGGAGTGGCAAAAAGGAAGTCGCCCTGATTGGTTCGATGCTTTGCCTTATTATGGTCAACATCCGGTTAAGGGATACTGAAAAAATGATATGATAGTTAAAGGTTCTCAGAGGTAAAACCATGAAAATCACTCTCAAGCCTGAGCAGGAAAAGTTCATAGAAGCACAAGTTACAAGTGGCAGATATCCTTCGGCGGAGGAGGTAATCGCAGCGGCATTAGCACTTTTAGCCGATAGCAGCGAGCCACAAGAGAGCAACACCTATCAGAAATGGGTAGAAGAAACGCGCCCCAAAGTAGCAATAGGAATAGCTCAACTCGATCGCGGCGAAGGGATTGATGGAGAAACACTCATCGCAAGATTGGAGGAAAAATTTCGCACAATACGGGATAAAAAACAAATTTAATGTAACACTCTTCTTTTAAATCCCCGACTTCTTAAAGAAGTCGGGGATTTGAGTATTCCGTAAAGTTTATCGCCCGCTAGCTAAAGCATCTCGCAATTTGCGATCGCGCTGCGACTTCTCCCTAAGTTCAGGAGTCGCCATCCGCAACACACAATCCAGCAGCCAAGGCGCAATTCTGTGACACCAAACTGCTAAATGACTTTGATATCCTACCAATATTTCCGGCGCATCTTTGTACAATCCCGCCACCAGCGCAAGGGCAACTTTTTCGGGAGTTGTTGGTACTACCCAACGAAATTGCTCCAAGTCTCGCACCATGTCGGTATCTGTGAGAGATGGTAGCAATGCTGTGACTCGAACATTGTACGCTGCTAACTCGCTGCGTAAGGCTTGGGTAAAGCCTAAAATGGCAAATTTAGTAGCAGAATAAGTCGCCATTGTGGGAGCGGCAATTTTGCCCATTAAGCTCGAAACATTGACAATTGTTCCGTCTTTTTGGGCGGCCATTCGTCTCGCGACTAACCTAGTAATTGTGTAGGTTCCTAGCAAATTTAAGGCGATTTCTTCCTGAATTAAGGGGAGTGGGGAACGCAAGAATGATGCTTGATGTGCGACGCCTGCACAGTTGACTAGGAGGTGAATTGGGCCGTTATCTCGCCAAGCTTGGGCGATCGCAATATTCACCGCTACTGACTGAGTTAAATCTAAAGCTAATGGCACTACTTCTACACCAAAAACATCGATTTCCTCTGCCAATTCAATTAATTGCTGGCGGTTGCGTGCCACGATCAACAAACGTTTGATTCCTTGTCGCGCTAATTCTAGGGCGATCGATCGCCCAATTCCACGGGAAGCGCCTGTAACTAGAGCTGTTTTTCCTTGAAGCTGCATAGATTAAACCCTCTGGATTTGAACCTCACCGTGCACGGAGTTATAAGTTGCGAGTTATGAATTTTGTGGAGTTAACTCAAAACTTTTGAATCGCCAACGTGCGCGTGAGTTGAACTAAACTTTGATTTGCCAGAAATTGGTCAGGAATCTGGTCAGTAAACATCATTCAAGCAGACAAACCTGAGATGGAAGAACAAGGTGAGAAATTATACTAATGTTGGCTTAATTTCCCTCTTTCTTGAGTCCGCGCAGGCGGACTTTGCCTGTGTAGCAGCGAATTCCATTCGCCGGGAATTTGCCGGGAATTTGCGGAAAGTTCACCGAGAATTCGCTGGAGATTCGCCAGGATTGGCGGTGTTTTCCTGTGTAGCCGGGAATACGATTCGCCGAGGAAAATACACAGGATTTTTGAGCAGTGTAGAGCATAAATTCCACACCTCCTATATATAAGGATTTGCTCTCTACACACACCTTAACAACTTGAAGCTAAAGCGGCAACAATTTTTAATAAATCTTCCGCAACACTTCTTTACAATCTGCTCATACGGTATTTTTCCAAGTACCATGAAAGCCCAAAGGTATGACACTAGGCAATTCTAGCTGACAAATAGGATCACGATCTAGCCCGTCACTGTCAAATATCCAGACTTCGCTTTTATCAGAATTGCCGTCATAAACAACTGTTACTATCCAACCTTTGTCTGAGGAAATATCTGGAACGTAGATAGGTTCTGTAGGATAGCGATTTTCGCCACAGTCGGCAATTGTGAGATTGTGGTTTTCTGTATCCAAACGGGCGATCGCGCCATAACGTTCAGCTACAATATCCACATCAGGTCGATACATTGCCAAATAAACATACCGCGACACTTGCCCGATTTCTGAAGCAGGTACAATCGGAAACTCACAAGGTTGATCAAGTAATTCTTCTGTTGCTATAACTTTCCCCGTCTGCGGATTCAGATGCACTCGACAGAGAATTCCCTCCGCATTAGTGCGAGTTTCACCTGTCGCTACTTCCTTCAATCTCTGATTGGTTTGAAAATCAGCCAAGCGTACAAAATCTACCGCCACATCGCCATTTTCCTTGACAAAACCGTTAGAAAAATGCCATTGAAACCAAGGATCAGTTTTGCTATGACTAACTAAAGATAGAGTTTCCGCATCAACAACTAATATCTGTGTTCCTAATTCCGGTTTCCATTCAAAAGAGTCGCCATAACTACTAACTCCAGCTAACACAGTTAAAAGTTTGAGTCGGACAGGTGGCACAAAAAATATCAAATACTTTCCTGCTAACACAAAATCATGAATTAGAGGAATTCCATCCAAAGCAATAGTTTCTTTTTGAGTAAATTTGCCTGTAGAATCACTTTTATAAACATTCAATTTGGTAGTGACACCAGGGACAACTCCAAAATTATAGATATTACCACTAATCGGGTCACGTTTGCAGTGAGCCGAATAGCTAAATTCTCCTGATAAGGTTCCTAAATTATCTATACCAATAGTTTCTAATGTTTGTAAATCGAGGCTGTGAGGCGCGCCACCTTCCCATAGTGCTAAAAGGCGATCGGGCAAAGCTAAAACAGAAGTATTTGCAGCATTTTTAATCGGTTTAGTCCACCGCAACCAAATAGGGCCCGGTGCTGTCATACCATAATTAGTATAGAGAAATTTATCAGCTTTTTCCTCAGCTTGATATCCCGCTGTTTGGACGTAGCGATAGACAGCAGCAGCACCAACATCGGTAAAATGTACGGCTAAAATAGCACCATCGCCATCAAACCAATGTCCCGCAGAAACACCATCTCGTTGCAAACGTGCGGGGCCATTTCGGTAGAGAGTACCGCGAAATCCTGGGGGAATTTTGCCACTTTTAACCGATAGCTGAGTCAGGGGAAATTCGGTGGCGGGAACGGCGAAAGGTTTTGCCCAAGATTTTTTAGCTGATGTTTTACTGTCTGTTTTCATGGGATAATCGCAGAATTAAATTAAGCTACTATACATTTTATTATATAATTATAACACCAATAATTTAATAGCTATGGTTATACCCCGCCGTTATCTAATCAGAACTTTTGGACTCACTGCTATTGGGACTCAGTTATTACCGATCGCACAATCCCAAATTTTACCACAATCCCAGGCTACGATATTGCCACGTCGTCTACAAGTCGGCGATACTATTGCTCTGATCAATCCAGCGGCTTTCAGCTACGAGAAAGAAATTCAGCCGTTTTTTAAAGCTGCGGATCAATTGGGTTTGAAAGTTAAGCTGGGGAAGCATTTTTATGACCGCTACGGCTATTTGGCGGGTAAAGATGGCGATCGGGCTGCCGATGTGAATAGTGCCTTTGCCGACTCCTCAGTGCAAGCTATTTTCACGGGCATGGGCGGCTGGGGTTGCGGTCGGATTTTGCCACTTTTGGATTATAACATGATCCGTAATAATCCGAAAATTATTATTGGTTTCAGTGATGTGACAGCACTCTTATTAGCTATTCATACTAAAACTAATCTGGTGACATTTCACGGGCCATTGGGTGTGTCGAATTGGAGTAGTTTTACGGTAGATTATCTGAAGCAAGTTTTGTTTGATGGACGTGCTGCCACTTTGCAAAACCCTCAAAAAATGGATATTGAAATTATTAGAGAGGGAAAAGCCAGGGGAAAACTCATCGGTGGAAATCTCTCTGTAATATCAACTATGATTGGCTCAGTTTATCTACCGGACTGGGAAAAAAGTATTTTGTTTATTGAGGAAGTTAGCGAAGAGGTTTATCGCATCGATCGAATGTTGACTCAACTTAAGTTAGCTGGTATTTTGGATAAGATATCCGGCTTTGTTTTTGGACAATGCACCAGGTGCGATGCCGAAAAACCCCAGGAATCTCTAACATTAACTCAAGTGTTGTCCGATCACATCCGTCCGTTGAGGATTCCTGCTTGGTATGGTTCTGCGATCGGTCATATTCGCGATAAGTTTACTTTGCCGATCGGTCAAGAAGTTGAAATTGATGCTAAATATGGTACAATTAGATTGTTAGAATCTGCTGTCAACTGAATTAAGAAAAAACGAGAAAGTAGAAAAATACAAAATTAGGAATATTGTGAAAAATACCATACAAGTTATTAAACCATTAGCAGCAATTGTCTTAGCAATCATTTGCCTGTTACCGCTGAATATCTGTCCAGCAAGTGCAGGTGAAATTGCCAGCAACAACAATATTTATCAGCAGCGCACCATCCATAATCCAGACGGAATAGGCAAGTTTTATATGGGTCGAGAAATTGCCAAAGTCATGGGATATCAAGGCGCTGGCTGGCTGGAGAGACCTTCTCGTGGCATGGAAGAAAAATCAACGAGATTGGTAAACAATCTCGATTTGAAACCAACAGATGTTGTCGCTGATATTGGCGCGGGAACCGGATATTTTAGCTTTCGGATTGCACCATTAGTTCCAGAAGGAAAAGTTTTGGCTGTTGATGTTCAGCCGGAAATGCTAAAATTTGTAGAGTTGAATAAAATCGAGAGAAATATCAGCAACGTCGAACCAGTTTTGGGTACTATTACTAACCCGAACTTGCCGGAAAACAGTGTGGATTTAGTTGTTATGGTTGATGCTTATCACGAATTTGAATATCCTAGGGAAATGATGCAAGGAATTGTGAAAGCGCTGAAGCCGGGAGGGCGTACAGTATCTATTGAGTACCGAGGAGAAAACCCGATGCTTCCGATTAAAGGTTTGCACAAAATGACCCAAAAGCAGGTGAAAAAAGAAATGGCTGCGGTGGGTTTAGTTTGGCAGGAAACTAAAGAGATGTTACCTCAGCAGCATTTGATGGTGTTTCAGAAAAAATCTTAGATTTGGGCGATCGACTAATTAGCAAATCCATGAAATTTACGGTAAAGCATCGCCTTCACTGGCTTTCCTCCATGCAAATGTTTTTCTGTAACTGTGGCCACTTCTTCAGGACGAATACCGCAGTACCAAACCTCTTCTGGCATCACTAACACCATCGGCCCACTGCCACATTGTCCCAAACAACTGCTAGGAACCACCGCCACTTCTGAAGTAGATAACTGCTGAAAAGCTGCGAGTACCTTTGCTGCACCTTGCTTGCGACAAGTGCGGTTTTGACAAACCAGAACTCGCCTAGAAGATTCGATATTTTGCATAGTTTTTACTTGACAATTAGCCCAAGATATGCTATTTTTGTATCATGGAAATAGGTGCGCGCATATATACTCTAATTATAAATTGTGACATCAAATCCGGTAGCATCGGAATTAATATTACCTACAGTTAGGAGACGGCAATGCCGTGTCCCTACAATTAATCCCGCGTAGGGAAACGGCACTGCCTTGGACTCAATTGCCATGTTAACCAATCAGGAGACGGCAATGCCGTGTCCCTACAATTAATCCCGGTAGGGAAACGGCATTGCCGTCTCCTCGGTTACTTTTAATTTGGTGACAAACCTTTGGAAGTCAACCATTGTCGATCGAACAATCGTGACTGATACCTAGCCCCACCATCGCAAAGTACCGTCACAATCGTATGTCCGGGCCCCATTTGCTTCGCTAAAGCCACAGCAGCACCCACATTAATCCCCACAGAACCCCCCATAAACAGCCCTTCTTTCCTCAACAATTGATAAACCACCCGGACAGCTTCAGCATCATCAATTTGGATCGCATCATCTACCGGAGCATTTTCCATATTTGCAGTAACGCGACTGGTGCCAATTCCCTCAGTAATCGAACTACCTTTAGTCTGAATTTCCCCTGTTTTGAAATAACTATAAAGCCCGCTACCCATTGGATCAGCCAAGACAGTTTTAATCGCAGGATTTTTTGATTTTAGAAACATCGCCACTCCAGCAAAAGTCCCGCCAGTACCAGTTGCAGCCACCCAAGCATCAACTTTTCCGTCGGTTTGTTCCCATATTTCTGGCCCAGTTGTCTCGTAGTGCGATCGACGATTTGCTAAATTGTCAAACTGATTTGCCCATACTGCATTTTCCATTTCTGCCGCCAATCTTCCCGATAATTTAACATAATTATTTGGGTCTGTGTAGGGGACAGCGGGAACAGTCCGAACTTCCGCACCCAAGGTTCTCAAAGCATCTATTTTTTCTTGGGATTGGGTATCGGGAATTACGATTAAACATTTGTAACCTTTGGCGTTGCAAATGTGGGCTAAACCGATACCAGTATTGCCAGCAGTGCCTTCTACTACAGTTCCACCTGGTTTGAGCAAACCCTTTTCTTCCGCGTCTTTGATGATGTATAAAGCAGCCCGATCTTTGACGGAACCGCCGGGATTGAGAAATTCTGCTTTTCCCAAAATTTCGCAGCCAGTTTCGTAGCTAAAGCTGTTTAATCTAATTAGTGGGGTGTTGCCGATAGTGCCTATAAAACCGTTTTTGATATCCATGCTGAGATTACCTAAATAAGTTGTTTCTGTTAAAATTATCGATCCAATTGGTTTGGGAATCCGCGCGAGTCAACTCCTACCAAATTTTACTCATATTCAGCACAAATCCCGGCAAAACTGGGTCGCCGCTGACTGTCGCCGGATTCTCGAAACATTCCTCTGGCAAACCGGGACGGTAAATGTAAACTCTGCGATTTTTGCGGTCTATAAGCCAGCCTAACTTTACTCCTGGTTCTCTCATATATTCTTGCATTTTTTTTTGCAAGGGCTTTAGATTGTCAGAAGCAGACCTGAGTTCAACTACAAAATCTGGGCAAATCGGGGCAAACTTTTGCTTTTGTTCTGCTGACAAAGCATTCCATCTTTCCAATTTTATCCACGAGGCATCTGGAGACTTGTCACCAGTTGAAAGCTTAAATCCCGTACTGGAGTCAAAACAAATACCGGTGTCATCTTGCCGGGCCCAAATATACAACTCTCCAAAGACGCTACCGCTGCGATTTCCTGTCTCCGAACCCGTAGGGGCCATAATTAACAATTCTCCCGATTTGTTGCGTTCAATGCGTAATTCACTATTGATTTGACAGAACTCGAAAAACTGGTCGTCTGTCATTTGCAATTTTGGCGGTATTCGCAATACGATTGTTGATGACAGCATTTTGCCTTTCCTCAAATCTCAATTGTTAAGACAATAGTGCAATTTTTATGTTTGTAGTAAGGACGGTCGTCCTTACTACAAACCTGTCGGTAAATTTAACCTATTTATTTGGCTGAGGAGTCATCCGCAAATACGGCTTAATCGGTGTATAACCTTTAGGAAACTTCTCTGCCAACTCTTTCGGGTCTGTAATTGAAGGTACAATTACGCAATCGTCGCCGTCTTTCCAATCTACTGGAGTTGCAACGCTGTATTTGTCTGTAAGTTGCAGCGAATCGATTACCCGCAGGATTTCATTGAAATTCCGTCCGGTGCTCGCTGGGTAAGTAATGCTCAAACGCAATTTCTTTTCGGGATCAATCACAAAAACAGTGCGGATTGTTAAGTTATTTAGCGAGTTGGGATGGATCATATCGTAAATGTCGGAGACTTTGCGATCGCCATCTGCTAAAATTGGATAATTGAGGGTGACATTTTGAGTTTCCTCAATGTCTTTAATCCAACCCATGTGAGAATCCACATCATCGACACTCAGGGCAATAGTTTTGACACCGCGCTTTTCAAATTCAGACTTGAGACGGGCCACAGCACCTAGTTCTGTAGTGCACACTGGAGTGTAATCCTTGGGATGGGAAAACAACACGACCCAGCTATCGCCAGCCCAGTCGTAGAAATTGATTTCCCCTTCGGAGGAGGCTTGGGTAAAGTTGGGTACTGTATCGCCTAATCGCAGAGACATAACTGATTTCCTCTAATGGTATTTAAGGATGGTTCTCTATCATCTCACAATAGCCCGGTTTGTCGATCGAGCTTTACATGATTTTAATTTTTTGGGGCGTGCGATCGGGAATTCGACTACTCTGATAAGTTATATGCGGTCTGTTTCTACCACGCGCGTAATGTTTCTATGCTTTACTTGCTGATTAAGACAATACAGCCTATTTTAGTTCCCCTGTGTTTGGTTTCCGCCTGGGGCTTAATGTTTCTGCTGTTTTCAAGTATTGGCGCTACTGTCACCGACTCCCTGCGCCGAGCCCAGCGGATGCACCAAATCCCTTGTGCTAATTGTGTATTTTTTAGTGGCGACTACCACCTCAAGTGTCCAGTCCAGCCTACAATAGCTTTGTCTGAAGATGCGATCGACTGTCCTGATTATCGATCAAATTCCCGAACCTGGGGTTAAAAAATCCGGCATTTAGAAAAAAGGAGTAAAAAATGCTAGTTCAAAAGCTTAATAGCTGCGACGAGTTTATTGCCGCCGACGGTACTCAATTACGAGAATTGCTGCATCCAGACAAGCAAAATATTGACTTGCGTTACAGTTTAGCACACGCCACTTTACCGCCAGGGCAAATTTCGACGCTTCACTCCCTGACAACTTCCGAAGTTTACTACATTATCAGTGGGATCGGGGAAATGCACATCGACGGTGAAAATCAGTTTGTGGAAGCCGGAGACACAATTTACATTCCCCCCGATGCTCAACAGTTTATAGACAACTGCGGTACGGAACCGCTAGTGTTTATTTGTATTGTCGATCCCGCGTGGCGAAAAGAAGACGAAACAATTTACCAGTAATTTTCAAGTTTTTCGGCTTTTCTGATCGTTACCAGGCTCTGCCCGGTAACGCCTATTTAGAGGCTTTGCCTCTCTTGAAAAAAACATCACAATACCAAAAAGCTGTTTTCAAAACAACAGCACCCTAGCCATATGTACCGAGTGATCTCCTCTTATTTTAACTTCGATGTGGAGTTGCAATAAATTCGTAAATTCATTTGCATTGCTCCCCTCTAATTAGTTGAGGAAATATCAGTTGTGTTGGCGGATGCTGCTGTTGGTTTTTGATGGGACAGATTTGAGATTAAACAGCGTTTTTACTCCTTAAGATTCAATTTTGAACTTCGCTGTGGCATCTGTCGGAGAAGCTTTTCTTTGGCTTCATATGATTAATATAGCACCTTGTTTTTGAAGTGCAAGTGCCTGCAACTAAACTTTACAAATGAAGGAAGTTCGGCAACGGATTATGTAACGGATGTAACGGATGTAACGGATTTAAAATTATGGAGCTTTTGAGTATCTAGTTACAATAGTAGAGTTTGGCTGTGCTAGCTGTTAAGGAAAAAGGCATAATAAGTCTATGAAAAAAACCAAACTCATCAAACTGTGCGCCTTATCGCTCAGTATGTTTCTATTGTGTAGCAGTGCAGCTATAGCGGAACCTACAGCTAACTCTCAACTACAGCAGACTTATACTAACCAAGAGATTCTGCAACAGTTGCTAAAGGCAAGAATCGTTTATCTGGGGGAAACCCATGATAGCATTGAAGACCATCAAGCTCAACTGGCGATTATCCAGGAAATGCAGCGGCAAAATCCCAAAATTGCGATCGCCCTAGAAATGTTTCAGCGCCCTTTTCAAAGCGTACTAGACCAATATTTAGCAGGTGAACTCACAGAAGAGCAATTGATTGAGCGAACAGAATACAATCAGAGATGGCGCTTTCCCTGGGAATATTACGCGCCGATTGTGCGATTTGCCAAAGAAAATAAACTGCGAATTCTAGCCTTAAATACACCAACCGAAGTAACGAGGAAAGTTGCAACTCAAGGTCTAGAAAGCCTCACAGCAGAGGAAAAAAAGCACATTCCACTAATATCAGAAATTCGCACCGATAATGCCGCATATCGGCAAATGTTACTAGAAGTTTACCAGCAACACCAAAAGGCAGCACAAGGAAATAGTACGGCGTTTGAAAGATTTTTGCAAGCTCAAGTTTTGTGGGATGAAACGATGGCTGAAAAAATAGCTGAATTTGTGAAAGCAAATCCAGATTATCAAGTTGTAGTGTTGGCGGGGCAAGGACATCTTGTGTATGGTTATGGGATTCCTAGCCGTGTGGAGAGGCGTTTGGGAGTTGGGAAGGTAAAAATGCGATCGGTCTTATTTAATTTGCCTACAGATAGTCCTTCATCGGCGGACAAACCCATTGCTGATTATATTTGGCGACATTAAAAGGAAGAACGAAGAAGCAAGAAGCAATTCCGCTATATCTTAAGGAAGAAGACAGCGATCGCCTAACTCTGCTACAGTCATTCTTGAAAATGTCAAGATTGTCATGCCCAACTATCAATAACTACCCGTGAGCAATACACCAAAGATTCTCGCATTTGCCGGAAGTACGCGCACAGCATCTTATAACAAAATGCTAGTAAAAATAGCTGCATCTGGGGCTAGAAATGCAGGGGCTGAAGTCACGTATATAGATCTACGAGATTTCCCAATGCCACTATTTGATGAAGATTTCGAGGCAACAGAAGGAATTCCCGAAAATGTTCGGAAGTTCAAGGAATTGATGATTGCCCATCAGGGACTTTTGATTGCTTCCCCAGAATACAACAGTTCAATTACCGCAGTGCTCAAAAATGCGATCGATTGGGCATCTCGCCCGCTACCAGGGGAAGCAGGGCTAGCAGCTTTCAACAATAAAGTAGCAGCAATTATGAGCGCTTCTCCCGGAGGTTTAGGAGGATTGCGGGGATTAGTGCATTTGCGATCTATTTTAGGAAATATTAACGTGATGGTTATTCCCGATCAAAAAGCAATTTCCCAAGCTTTTCAAGCATTTAATCCTGACGGTACGCTGCAAGATGTCAAGCAACAGGAATCAGTACAACATCTTGGTGCTAAACTGGCTGGAATATTGGCAAAACTAAGCGCGTCAGACGATTAAGTTAAACAGTCTTCGACACAAGAAATTAGGAGACGGCAGTGCCGTTTCCCTACAATTTATTTTGGGTAGGGAAACGGCACTGCCGTCTCCTCCGTATAACTCATGCAGCCAGAATTGATATTAATTTCCCAATTTTTTCTGCTTCCAAGCCTCTACAAATGGCAAAAACACCGACACCAACTCCTGCCGATTCATCACCAAAGTCGGATAAGAAACTCTCGCATAATTTTTTCCCACTTCCAAGGGGAAAATTGCCTGGGAGTCCAGCGGTAGCCAAACCGCACCAGCAGCTTTCACAATTACCCAACTCCCCGCAATATCCCAAATTTTTGGAGTCGCTTCCACGCCTCCCATAGACACACCAGAAGCCACAGTCAAAAAATTGTAACTAGCCATTCCTAACATCCGAATTTTACTCGGAAGATGAGGCCCGATGCCCACACTTCGCGAACATAAATTAAAAATATGATTTCCACTCATTTTATCAGCAGTTGGGCGAATCGGGCGATCGTTCAAAAATGCACCTTGAGGCATATTTGTCAATACATTGTCGCCGGCCAAATCCCCTGCATAAAAACCGTGAAAAGTTTGATTCAGCAGTGGCAAATGTACGCAGCCAAAAACCGGAGTTCCACGATACAATAAACCCAAAGAAATACCCCAAATCGGAATGCCCCTGGCAAAATTAGTGGTAGCATCCAGAGGATCGACAACCCAACACCATTCAGTATCGGGGAAAACGTGCTCTCCTTCCTCGCTCAAAATCCCGTGACTGGGAAAAGTAGATGCGATCGCACTTCTAATTGTAGCATCTGCCCAATTGTCAGATTGCGTAACCAAAGTGCCGTCATCTTTCTCCTTCGCTTGTGCAGAACCGAAATCTTTCAAAAACTGCTGTCCAACTGTCTTGACAGTAGTCTGAGAAAAACTTAAAATAGAATCCCAAAAATTCGTCATTAGTTATTAGTTATTAGTTATTGGTTATTGGTTATTGGTTGTTAGTTGTTAGTTATTCATTATTCGTTATTTCAATAACAATTGACAACTAATAACTAACGACTGTCAACCGTCAACCGTCAACCGTCAACCGTCAACCCTCAACCGTCAACCGTCAACCGTCAACTGCCAAAATATCAGTCTAGTTCATTTTCCAGGATAGTGGCGATCGCGCTTTTAGCATTATCCTGAAACTCCTGAACATCCACCCTACCCAACAGCCAAACAGCCACCACCATACCCACCGCAGGCACCGTAAAAACCAACCCATAGGCCAGCATCGGCACACCAAACAAACTCCTGCCAAAATCCAAAATAGCACCACCGCTAACCGTCGCTATGCCCCGCGCCATCGCCTGCGACAAACCCCAAGCACCAATAAAAGTCCCCGCAGTTTCCGCAGCAGTCAAATCCAACATCAAACTCAGCGCCCCCGTCGTGGTAATTCCCGAAGCTAATCCAAACAACAGTAAAGCTGACTTAAACAAAATTGGATTCCCAGTAAATCCCGATGCAATAATTAAACCAAAACAAACCGCCACCGACAAACAGCCCAACCTAATCGTATTTTGCTTGCCAATTCGTGGTACAATTAAAAAGCCGGTTGCGCTTAAACCAAAAAGTACACCAGTACCATAAATAGCATTCAACCGCGTACTTTCCGAAATCGGCATCTTGAAAATTTCCCCGCCGTAAGGTTCCAAAACCGCATCCTGCATAAACAAGCAAATTGTCATAATCAGCAAGAAAGTAAAAAATAAACCTGTTTGGCGGCTAGCAGTCAAAATCCGTAAAGCCCTTCCCAGGGTAATTTTATCTTCTCGATTAACTGCGATCGATCGCACTCCATAACGCGAATACTTTTTCTCAACCCCAAAAGTTGCAACTCCCACCAACAGCAAAACCACCGCCGGCACCTTCACAAATAAACCATTAATCGAAGCCTGCAACACTTCGCGCGGCACATCCCCATCAATTTGTTTGAGCAAACCGCTGCTGACAATTGCGCCTATAATAATCCCAACCATCAACATCGACCACACAACACCAATTAACTTCGATCGATCTTCCTCATCCGAAACATCCACCAACAAAGCAGCAAAAGGAGTCGAACTCGAACAAATAGCAATACCATAAACTGCAAAAATCAAACCCAACAAAGCCACCAAACCGTAAGTAGGAGTCGTCCATCCCACAGCATCCAAACTGTCACCTAAGCGCCACATCACCTGCACCGCCAAAAAAGCCGAAATCACAAACAAAACCCCGCCCATCCACACATAACCCGTGCGGTGATGGCCAAACAAAGGCTTAGCATCAGACATCTGTCCGAACCACACCCTAGCCGGCGCGACAAACTGGTGCATCGCCAGAGTACCGGCCACCACAGTAGCCGGAATCGCCAACTCCTTAATCATCACCCGATTGAGCACCCCCAGGGTCAAAATCGACATCATGCCCAAGCCCATCTGAAACAAGCCGAGGCGGAACATAGTCAGCAGGTTGATTTTTTTGAGAGTAGGCACCTCGGAATCTGTTAATCTTAAATCTGGCAAAGGGTCGATCGACATAGCTATTCAAAATAAACACGGCATGACTCATTCATAGTAACTGACATACTCACGCAGCAGCCGCCATTATTCCCCCAGCTAGAAGCTAAAAAGCGACTATTTATATAAAAATAATAGACAATAAAGAATTGTGGATTTACTAACCGTGACAACTATCACCCTAGGACAAAACGGCCCAGCCGTCATTCCCCTCTGCGTCGGAACTTGGGCTTGGGGCGACAAACTATTTTGGAATTACGGCAGCAACTATGGCGCCGCCGAAGTAGAAACAGCATTCAAAACATCCCTAGACAACGGAGTCAACTTTTTCGACACAGCCGAAGTCTATGGTAACGGCTTATCTGAAGAATTGCTGGGGCAGTTTATGAAAAAAACCAGCCAACCCGTGCAAATAGCCACCAAATTCGGCCCCGTACCTTGGCGCATCACCGGAAAATCCGTTACCGAAGCCTTGAATGCCAGCTTAAAACGCTTACAAGTAGAACAAATAGCCCTCTACCAAGTACATTGGCCGTTGACTTTTTTATTGAGTCAAGAAACTCTGATGAATGCCTTAGCAGATGCAGTCAAACAAGGCAAAATAGAAGCAATAGGAGTTAGTAACTATTCAGAAGAGCAGATGCGCGAAGCCCACAAAATATTAGCAGCTAGAGGCGTTCCGCTAGCAACAAATCAAGTTCGTTACTCCTTGCTATCACGGCAAGTGGAAAAACAAGAAATTGTCAGTACAGCCTCGGAATTAGGAGTCACAATTTTAGCTTACAGCCCCTTAGCCCAAGGATTGCTGACAGGCAAATATAGCGCCCAAGAACAACCAGCCGGAGCTCGTAAATTTGATGCCCGCTTCAGCAAAACTGGTATCGAGAAAATCGAATTAGTGATGTCCACTCTGCGGAAAATGGGCAAAAAGCGCGATCGAACTCCCGCCCAAGTTGCGCTAAACTGGCTAATGGCTCAAAATGGAGTAATCCCCATTCCCGGCGCCAAAACCGCCAAACAAGCCGAAGAAAATGCAGGCGCATTAGGTTGGAGTTTGAGCCAAGATGAAGTCAACCAACTAGAACTAATGACACGTCCCTGGCTAGAATAGATTTGTTCACTGTTCACTGTTCCCAGTAGGTTGGGTTTTACTTCAGTGTACCCAACCTAAAATTCACTTCCTTCTTCCTTCTTCCTTCTTCCTTCTTCCTTCTTCCTTCTTCCTTCTTCCTTCTTCCTTCTTCCTTCTTCCTTCTATTATGAAAATATTAACTGATTGGGGTTTCACGCGCGAAGGCTGGCGCAACA
>JAYTZD010000506.1:0-2740 GCA_043742065.1 Oscillatoriales bacterium | reverse complement strand
GTGGGAGTCTCACAAATAATGCTCCCAATTATGTGAAGCGCCAAGCAGATGACGACTTTTATAACGGATTGAAAGCTGGGGAATTTTGTTATGTTTTGAATTCCCGACAAATGGGCAAATCTAGTTTACAGGTGCGGACAATTCAACGGCTGAGAAGTGATGGAATTGCTTGTGCTGCGATCGACATTTCGGAAATTGGCAACCGTGGCGTGACTCCCGAACAGTGGTATGCTGGTCTTCTCCGCATTATCGAAAATAACTTTAATCTGTCAGATGTGGTGAATGTGCGGACTTGGTGGCGCGATCGCAATTTTTTGGCCCCAGTGCAAAGATTGAGCGAATTTATCGAAACGGTACTGTTAGCCAATATTTCCAGCAATATTGTCATTTTTATTGATGAAATTGATAGCATTCTCGCTCTAGATTTTCCCGCCGATGATTTTTTGGCGCTAATTCGATCGTGCTACAATAAACGTGGCAACAATTCAGAATTCGATCGCCTAACTTGGGCGCTCTTAGGAGTAGCATCGCCAACGGATTTGTGCCGGGATAAAAATGCCAGTATCAACACTCCTTTTAATATTGGTAAATCGATAGAGTTAACTGGTTTTGACGAAACAGAAGCGCAACCCTTGGCAGCGGGGTTGACTGAGCTTACAGATAGTTCTGAGGAAGTTTTGCGAGAGGTTTTGTATTGGACTGGAGGGCAACCTTTTTTGACTCAAAAGCTTTGCAAACTTCTGTTTGAGAATGCACATTTAATTGCGGATTTACCCCAGGGCGGGCACGGGGGCACCGCCCCTACATTCGGGGGGGAGCAAGAGCGACTCAATAATCCTAAAGAGTGGGTTGAGGAAATAGTGCGTTTGAAAATTGTGGATAATTGGGAATCTCAAGATGTTCCAGAACATTTGTCTACAATTCGCGATCGGCTTTTTAAACAAAATCAGCGCATTGTCAGGAGACTTGGATTATATCAACAGATTTTAGAGCAAGTTGAAATTGTCCCCGATGGTAGCCCGGAACAAATGGAATTGCGATTGAGTGGGTTAATCGTCAAACACAGGGATAAATTAACACTTTCTAATCCAATTTATCAAGCTGTATTTAACAAAAATTTAATCGAAGCAGAGTTAGCAAAACTATCGCCCTATTCAGAATCAATCAAAGCTTGGCTGAATTCTGATTGTAAAGATGAATCCCAACTTTTACGAGGTAATGATTTACTTTCAGCGTTGAGTTGGGCTGCGAATAAAAGTTTGAGAAATCAAGATTTTCAATTTTTAACAGCTAGTCAAGAACTGATTTTAAGCAACCAAAATCAATTGCTATATTTAGCGACAATTGAAACTAAAAAAGCTCAATTAGAAGCTGGCCTTGCTAAACAAAAAGCGAAACAATGGATTGGTATCGGTTCTGCGGCACTGGCTGCATCTTTCGTTGGGGTGATCGGCTTTTCTACTCTGGCTTACCAACGATTTAAGCTAGCACAATCTAGTATCGAAATTGAACAAACTGCTAGTGATGCTTTGCTTTTAGCAGTATCTCAGAAGACAGAAAATAGTCAAGCTTTGTCGGAGGCTTTATTGAAGGCGATCGCCTCTGGGAACAATTTAAAAATTTTGGTTAAAAATGAACCACAATTAGAAAAATACCCGGCAACTATACCACTGTTAGCATTACAAGTAATTCTTG
Organism: Oscillatoriales bacterium; assembly: GCA_043742065.1. Taxonomy (GTDB): domain Bacteria; phylum Cyanobacteriota; class Cyanobacteriia; order Cyanobacteriales; family Microcoleaceae; genus Microcoleus. Next base: position 1,045 of record JAYTZD010000506.1, on the reverse strand, counting down.
ATAAAATTAGCAAACAGGAATCTAGTAATAAGCAATCTTTTTTACAAAAAAAGACAACTTGGCAAGCTCATACAGGTGCTGTGACTAGCGTCGGTTTTAGCCCGGATCAGCAATTTTTGGTAACGACAGGAATAGATGATCGAGTGCGGATCTGGAACTTGTCTGGGGGGAAGATTGCGGAATGGAAAGCTTTACAAAAGTCAGTGAATATGGTAAGCTTTAGTCCTAATGGAAAGTTTTTAGCGACAGCAGGGAGAGATAGCACTGTTAAATTTTGGAATTTATCAGGTAAAAGTATTGCAGATTTTCCAGCCATGCAAGGTTCAGTCAGCAGCATCAGTTTTAGCCCTAATGGAAATCTTTTGGCGGTGGCTGGTATCAATAGTAGTGCGGCAATTTGGCAAGTTTCACAATTGCCTAAAATAAACTCGTCTCCTGTGCAACTGACCGGGCATAATGGTTTGATTAGAAGTGTGAATTTTAGTCGAAATGGTGATTTCTTAACGACTCTAGATGGCAAGTCTACGGTGCGAATTTGGAGTTCGTCTGGTCAGTTGACTAAAAAACTGCCGATTCAGGCGATCGGTATTAGTTTCAGTCTTAATGAACAGCAACAGCGATTTGCTACAGTCACATTGAATGGCAAAGTTGGACTGTGGAATTTGTCAACACAAAAATTAGTTAATGAGTTCCAAACTTTGCATTTAGATGCAAAATCGATTAGTTTTAGCCCAGATGGAGAACGCCTTGCTACGGTGGGAATTGACAAGAGTGTGCGGTTATGGAATTTGGCTGGGCGACAGGTTGCTCAATTTGAGTTTGCAGAGAATGTGGTTAGTGTCAGTTGGAGTCGAGATGGCAGCCAAATTGCTGTTGCTGGAAGTAATGGCACTGTCTGGTTGAGGCAAGTTGAGGGTTTAGAAGAGTTGTTGAAGCAAAGCTGCAATTTTTTTGCTAATCAGCCGGAGTATTTGACTAGAGTCTCTACTCTTTGTAAGTAGGCAGTTGACAGTTGATAGAAATTAGGAGACGGCAGTGCCGTGTC
>JAYTZD010000505.1:0-5449 GCA_043742065.1 Oscillatoriales bacterium | reverse complement strand
TGTCCCTACAATATTTGTCGGTAGGGACACGGCACTGCCGTCTCCTCAATATCATTCCGGTGTTACCGGAGTTGATATGACAACCAGATATTCCAGTATAGGCGATCGATCGCACATTCGATCAAAGCAAATCCGTAAGGTACTCTCTCTTCTCTACCTCTGCGCCCTCTGCGGTTAAAATCATTCATAAATCCAGGTAGCGCTACTCAGTCAGCCAACCGAACATTTCACCAACAGTCAGATTCAAGGATTCGGCAAAGGGTGGAACGGGGATGCGATCGCCCGGTGCTTCAAAAAATGCTATCGTGCGATCGGGAAAATAGACAAAGACTAATTTTTCATCGGGGTCAATCAGCCAGCCCATCTGAGTTCCGTGGGCGAGACAGTGAAGGATGTTGCGAACGACTTTGGTTTGACTTTGATCGGGGGAGAGGATTTCGATTGTCCAGTCAGGCGCGATGGCGAAGGTGTTAGCGACTTCCCCCTTTTCGTCGCGAGGAATTCGTTCCCAAGTAAACACACTAACATCGGGAACAGTCGATCGACCGCCAAAGGTGCAGCGCAATTCTGAATAGGCGCGGGCGATGCGTTGCGGTTTGAGTACCCGGTTGATGTCACCACCGAGGTCAAGCTGAACTGTGCTGTGTTTTCCTTGGGGCATAGGTTTCTGGATAATTTGACCGTCGATGAATTCGCTGGCGGGTTTGGTTTCCGGCAGTTGAAGAAATTCGTCGAGGGTCAAAGGTTTCGTCGGGGTTTGAACCATTACCGTTTGTAGTGGATGGATTATCAGTATTGTATTACATAAATAGTCCCAACCCGCGACTAACGGCATTTCCCAGGCGATCGCACAATGAAGCATTCGGCACCTTATCTCCTTCCCCTTCCCATTTTTCCACAAGTTGGCGGCCCAGGGGCGTGAGGCGAAAACTGTCGGTAATCCCTTGTCCATCTACTTCCCGGCGCAGTACACCAACTTGGATCAGCCACAACAGGGAATTTTCGGCTGTGAGTTCGGCTACGGGCGATCGCGTGTAGCCGCTTTCGACACCGGAATTTGAGGCGATAGTTGTCAAGAAAACGCTGGTTTCGCGGATGGTCTTGAAGAAGTGTAATTGAAAAGGGCTGCACCGGATCGCGCGATCGGCTCTTTTGACAGTGCCGCTGGGATAACTAATAGATTTAAACGCTTCGGATGGGATAAAAGTCATTCAAATAACCTCTGAATAGGTACTATATTTTTAATTGTTACAGATTTAGAGTCAAAGTGGAGTTCTTAAAAGCATACCAAGTTCAGAGGAAGTAGACTAGGCTTAACGAACTTAGAAATAAAGAAAGATTATGCCTTTACCTAAAGTGCCTAAAAAATTCTTGCCCAAGTTAACCTCAGTTTTCTTACTGTTATACGTGGCGGCGACACTGCCATTGCTTACCAATCGTCTCACCTCCTTTGCTTATATTGTTCAAGGGATTGTGCAGACTAATAAAAAAGCAGAAGGTGAAGTGACAGATAGTTTCAGAAAAGCTATTCAAGCTAATCCTTGGGATGGGAGTCTTTACTGGATTCTCGGAAATCAGTTGAACAATCAAGATAAAGTTAATGAGGCGATCGCAGCCTACCGCCAAGCTATCCGACTTTACCCCGAAGATGATTCTGTTTATCGAGATTTAGGTAAAGCATTAATTAAGCAGGGGAAACACGACGAGGCGATCGCAACTTACCGCCAAGCAATCAAAGTTAATCCTCAGTGGGCTTGGGCTTACAACCGACTCGGCCATGCGCTCTATTACAACTGGAAATTGGATGAAGCGATCGTAGCTTACCGCCAAGCCATCCAAATAGATCCAAAGTATGACGTTGCTTATAACAATCTGGGCAAAGCGCTGTCATACCAAGGTAAAACAAAGGAAGCGATTGCAGCTTACCGCCAAGCCATCCAAATAGATCCAAAGTATGCCGAAGCTTACAGCAATTTAGGTTCGGATTTACAGGAACAGGGGAGATTAGATGAGGCGATTGCCTCCTATCACCAATCGGTAAAAATTGACCCTAAAGATGCTAAGGTTTACGTTAATTTGGGCAATGTACTCAAAGATGCGGGGAAAACGCAAGAGGCGATCGCTGCATGGCACAAAGCGATAGAAATCGGTGATAAAGATCCAGCCGTCGCTGGTTATGCAAATCTAGCCAATCTGTTGTATGAGCAAAACAAATTAAATGAAGCTGTCACGGCTTACCGAAAGGCTATTGAAATCGAACCCAATCAAAGCCATCGTGCTTTTTATTATAGCAAAATAGGCTATAATTTGAGCAAGCTAAACAAGCTAGATGAGGCGCTAATCGCTTACGTAAAGGCGCTCGAACTCAAACCAGAGGAGGATAAAAACATTAATGGTTATATCTATCTAGGCTCTGCACTGGACGATTTAGGGAAACGAGACAAGGCGATCGCAGCCTTTCAAAAAGCGATTCAACTCAATCCTAAAAATGACGTTGCGTATAACAGCCTCGGCATAACCCTGAACAAGCAGAGGAAAGTAGATGAAGCGATCGCAGCCTATCGCCAAGCGATTCAACTCAATCCTAAAAATACCGCTGCTTACAATAATTTAGGTTGGGCTTTACACCAACAAGGGAAGTTCGAGGAGGCAATTGAGGTCTTTAAGAAGGCAAGTGCATTACCCCAAAACGATAGGAAATATATTGCAGCCCTCAAAGAGACGGAACGGCTCTTAACTATGCGGAAAAATCCGCAATTCTTGACCAGTCCAGAGCGTTTGCCAAGTTTAAAAGATGAACCTTTAGTTTTATTAAAGCGGTCTGTTGTCCAAGTTATTAAAAGTTCTCAGTTAGGGTGTGGGTTCGGTACTGGCTGGGTGGTAAAACGGCAGGGAAACAAAGCTTGGATTATTACCAACCGCCATGTGGCAACGGATAAAAACACACCCCAGAGCGATCTAAAAATTGAAGTTGAATTTTACAGTGAACCGCATTTGGGTGAAGTCCGCAAGCGGAAATCGGCTAAAATTGTTAAAATTACTGCTGCTTCTGACAAGCTAGATTTAGCTTTACTGGAAGTCACCGACATTCCGAAGGATATTCAGCCTTTAACCAGATCCTCAGCCTCTGTTGTCCTCAACGCGCCTATCCGCATTATTGGATATCCCTACACCACCTATGATTCGACAATTTCAACAGGAGAAGTCATCAACAATAGCGATCGAGAGTTCCGAATGTCTGCAATTGCAGCTTCAGGTAATTCTGGTAGTCCCGTATTAGATCAGCAAAATCGCGTTGTTGGCGTTGTGTGGGGTGGACAGAATCAACAGCCAGATGGATCTGGTTCTGCTCTTGCTTTTCCGATCGAATCAGTTACAAAACAACTGAAAGATTGGGGTATTGACTAGGCAATTGCTGTAATGCTTTAGGTTTTAAAGATGGAAGATTTTGACGATATTTTAATTTTTGTTGCAATAGCGATGGGGTTTGAGCTTTCAATTGCCGCGCAAATTCTGCATCTGCTTCGATTGCAGAGCGAATTTCATCTCGACGATCGTGATAATAGGCTAAAGCTGCATAGATATCAGATAAAGTAATACTCGGATAGTGATACAGAATTTCGTCTGGTGACATTCCCATCTGTTCGTGCCAAACAACTATATCCTGAACTCGGATGCGATGTCCGGCGATACGGGGTTTTCCCCCACAAATTCCTGGGGTGATTTCGATATGTTCTTTAATGACGGCGATCGACATGGTAGGGAATTAATATAGGATGTCTCTTCTATTTTAGGACAGGTTATTAGTTTTAATTGACTCAGCAAATTTTCAAAACACACCATAACCTAACACCCGATCGCACATCTGAGAATTACCTCCGCAGATAGACCCCCCTCCCAGAAAGGTATGGAACACTGAGAATACAGCAATCGATTTACCAACCATGACAGAACACAAAACATTGACAACGGCTGACGGGATTCCAGTTGCAGATAACCAGAACTCCTTGACAGCAGGTGAACGCGGGCCTATTCTCATGCAGGATTTTCACCTGATGGAGAAGCTGGCTCACTTCAACCGAGAACGCATTCCTGAGCGCGTTGTCCATGCTAAAGGAGCCGCTGCATTTGGCACGTTGACCATCACCCATGACATTAATCGCTATAGCAAAGCTCAGCTATTCTCAGAAATTGGCAAACAAACTCAGGTTCTGCTCCGCTTCTCTACCGTAGGCGGCGAACAAGGTTCAGCGGATGCCGAACGTGACCCCAGAGGCTTTTCGCTCAAATTCTACACCGAAGAAGGTAACTGGGATTTAGTAGGCAACAACACCCCTGTTTTCTTCATCCGCGATCCGCTCAAATTCCCTGATTTTATCCACACGCAAAAGCGCCATCCGCAAACCCATCTCAAAGATCCTAACGCTAAGTGGGATTTCTGGTCGCTGAGTCCAGAATCTCTGCATCAGGTGACAATTCTGTTTTCCGATCGCGGTACGCCGAAAAACCACCGCCACATGGACGGTTTTGGCAGCCATACGTTCAGCCTAATTAATGCTCAAGGAGAACGAGTTTGGTGCAAATTCCACTTCAAAACAATGCAAGGTATTGAAAATTTTACCGCCGAAGAAGCGATGCGGATTAAAGGCGAAGATCCCGATCATTCGACTCGCGATTTGTTTGAAACAATAGAACAAGGTAATTATCCCAAGTGGCGGTTTTGCATTCAAGTAATGACCGAGGCCCAGGCCGCAGAGTATCCGGAAAACCCCTTTGACTTGACAAAAGTGTGGAAGCACTCAGAGTTTCCGTTAATTGACGTGGGAACCCTCGAACTCAATCGCAATCCACAAAACTTTTTTGCGGAAGTCGAACAGGCGGCATTTTCTCCTTCTAATGTCGTTCCAGGAATTAGCTTCTCTCCAGATAAGGTGCTGCAATCTCGCATCATGTCTTATCCAGATGCTCAACGCTATCGTCTCGGTGCAAACTATCAGCAATTGCCGGTTAATCAACCAAAATGTCCGGTGATGCACTACCAACGGGATGGCGCAATGGCACCGGGTAACAACGGTGGTAACGGGCCAAACTACGAACCGAACAGCCACGAGGATACGCCGAAGCAAAACTGTGTCTATGCTGACCCAGCTTGGGACTTAGGAAATGTCAAAGTCGATCGCTACGATCACCGTAAAGGCAATGACGATTACACTCAAGCAGGAGACCTCTATCGCTTGATGAAACCCGATGCACAACAGCGGCTTGTCGCTAACATTGTCGAAAGTTTGGGTGCAGCAAAACCGGAGATTCAGATGCGCCAACTGTGCCATTTCTTCCGCGCCGATCCGAATTACGGCCGCCAAGTCGCACAAGGTTTAGGAATTGCGATCGATCCGTCAATGATGCCCGCTGCTGCTCAACCGGTTGGTGTGTAGCATCAGAATTAATA
>JAYTZD010000504.1:0-10894 GCA_043742065.1 Oscillatoriales bacterium | reverse complement strand
TCGCACTTGCCGTCACCCCATTCAAAGATGCTAAAATTTCTCCGGTTGTCGCCAAGCGAATTAATGTTGCACCGCTGTTTTGAGTAATTGACAATCGCGAGAAAGTCAACCCGTTACCCAAGACTAATAAGTCTTTGCCCAATTCAAAATCAGTAATAACATCAATGCTGGAATTGGTGGAAAGCAAGAATTGATCGTTGCCAGCGCCTCCTGTCAAGGTATTACTGCCAGTTTCACCAAATAGGAAGTCATCTCCATCACCCCCAGTCATAAAATCACTTCCCTTACCACCACGCAAAGTATCATTACCAATGCCACCATCCAGAATATCATCGCCTTGGTTGCCAAAGATAATATCAGCACCATCGCCACCTGTAATCGTATCAATTCCCTTGCCACCGTAAAGGGTATCATCCCCTAAACCGCCGTCGATTAAATCATTGTTTTGATTGCCATTAATCCAGTCATTGCCGTTAAAACCAAAGATTAGATCGTTTCCTTTTTTGCCGCTTAAAATGTCATCGCTGCTGTCGCCGTTTAAAGTATCATCGCCATCATTGCCGATTTTTTGATCGGGGGAAGTGTTTACTAATTCTATGCCACTTTCTGGGAAAGATTCCTGAGAAAAGTTACTATTTACGCTGTTACGAATTGTTGGATTTTTGACTGTTGACGACTGAATTTGTGCATCTAAGGATGCACCTGTATTTTCGGCTATTGCTTCCTGAATTGTTTTATTTCCGGTTGCAACTTGCTGTAAATCTTTGGCTACTTCTCCTTGTTCGACTTGTTGAATTTGGGCTATTTTAGTGGCTGCATCTGCCAGGGGGAGGTTGCTAGATGCGATCGCCTTTACTCGCTGATTCCCTTCTGCAAGAATTTTAGCAACTTCCGGTGCAAGATCGGACGCTTTTTGTGCTTGCAGTTGAGTAGCAGTAGACTGAATGATGCTTTGCAATTGTGCGGGATTGGTTAAATCGACAGTGCCGGCTTGAATTTGATTGGTAATTGTGGAAATAGTGCGATCGGCAATATCGATGATCGAGTTAGCTGAAATCCCACCAATTAAAATTGTCGTCTGAACAATAACATTTTGGATCTGAATGTGTGCTGCATAAACCGCCAAACCATTCGGATCGTTTTGAGTAATTGCCTGTAGCGGATCGTAGCTAGTCAAATCAATTGTTGACGGTACTCCAAATGCTGCTTTAACCTTAGTCTCTGCTTCATTAGGATTGATACCTTGTGCCACCATCTTCTGCATCAGAGTAGTCAAAGGTGTTACAACAGTAGCATCAGGTGTAGCTGTTAGTGGTGTTTGCTGTGGCAAATAAGTGGCAGTATTAATACCATCAGTAACTACCAGTCTGCCTTCATCTGCTTCTAGTTCGCCATTGTTGTTTTTATCAAATTCTGGGAGAGATACATCTAAATCAAAGCTACCATCGGCATTACTAATTGTAAATGGTTCTTTTTCATCTTGGATACCATTGAAGTTCGCATCAAAGAAAACTCTTGCGCCCGTCAGATAACTATTGGTAACAGTACCAATTTTGCCAGAACTTTCCCCATTTCCAAAACTTGCTAACCGGAATGTAGCAAGGCGCTTATCATATACTTTACCTAGTAAAAAAACATTAACTTCCAACCCAAGAAAAGCATTTATTTGACCTGATACTTCAAACAATTTCCAGGGTGTGCTAATGCGGGAAGCAATTTCAGAACCTCGAATTTTCCCATCACTCGTTCCGTTACTTTCACCAACATCTACTAAGTCAATACCGACTATTCCTTCAATTCCACCTTTGGGATGAATAGAAATCACAAATATATCTAAGCCTACACCAACCGCGATGCTAGCGTTGAGCTTAAGTTCGTCAACATCGGGGCCAGTACCATCGGGATTTGCCCGATCGCTCACGTAAAATCCATCTAAGACCTTGTAAGCTGAATCTGGGACAAATTTATCATTTTTCCACTGCTTCAGTCCCACAGTATCATAGCCAAAAGCTAGGTCTGCTGAACCCTTTAAGTTCCCTGCTATCAATCCTGATATTGGCCCCCATATCGGAAATTTTTGACTAATATTAAAATCAAAACCTAGCGGCGGCATATCATAGGTAAACAGCGCAGGATCTTTTCCTAATAGTAAGTCGATCGCAGTGGTGGGATTCTTTAATAATGGCACTTCCAAACCTGTGATACTGGGAAATGCGTTGAGAAATTGTTTGGTAATACCGCCAGTTGTAGAATTAATCTGCTGGCCGATATTTGGCACTATATTTTTTGCGAAATAACTAGCATCTTTTAAGCTAGAATCTTTATTGGAAACATCAAGATTTCGCAGACGGTAGGAACCCATATCAATCCCTAAATTTCCGGGAGTATTGGCGATGCGGCTTGCCAACTGAGAAACGCTATCAATTTGAACAACCGCATCCAAAAATCCAGTAACTAGAGAACCTCCAGACAGTGTAGCTGCTAATTCTAGTACCGTAACTTTACCATCTCGATTCTTATCAAATGGCTTAGCTATTCCTAGTACAGACAGTAATTTAGTGTCTGCATTCAAGAAGTTGATCACTGGTCTGAAAGGTGAGATAATATCAGATACTTTACCGAGAACTGGTTTTGCAAAGTTACTGACAAAACTTCCTAAATCGAGTTTGACATTGTTGAAATCAACTGTTGGCGCAGGAAGTCCTGCAAAAGGATTAGTTGTCAACAGCGGAGTGACTATATTTGCTAGATTCGGAAAAGTAGTGAATGAGGTAAAATCATTAGATCTCGCTGTTTTTGAATTTAACAAATCCAGTGGCAGACTGAAGGAATTGTCAGGATCTGAATTGTTAATTGATTCAGAAATTTCAGTAGATTTGGCAGATTTGAGATTGTCAAATAATGACGTATTTGCCAATACTTGTGAGGCGGGAGTCGTAAAGCGACGCTGAGTTTGTAGTTCCCCATTTTCATAGTTAATTTCAGGCCAACTTGCTGCCAAATCAAATGTATAGGAGGGAATTGCTGAATTACCATTAATGCTAGTTTTTGCATTGAGTCCGAGATTAGCCTTGGCACTTGCATTCGACTGAAATAAGTCTTTAAGCCGATACCTACCGTTTAACTCGGACAGGGTTAAACGGTTGCCATCATCAGCACCTCCGAGGTTATCTAAGTCTTTGAGTTTTACTTCAAAACTGCCTTTGACTTCTGTAGGATTTTGTAAGTCATTTTGAAATTCAGCTTCTAGCAAACCCAAGTCTGCTTTGGCTTGGAATGTTTCAGGTACCCGGAAATTCATGTCGGCTTTGACTTTGGTGCGATCGGTATCTATATAGCAACCAAAATCTTTATTGACACCTATACCTAAAGACAATTCGTAGTCGATGAAACGTGCCTTATTGAACGTACTATTGCCGAGTAAGTCAACAAGACTTGTGGGGAGTCCTATCTGGAATTCAGATGATAAATTGCTAGCGGTTTTAAAGGAATTGAGATCTGGGTTGAAAATTTCTAAGTTATTGCTTGTTTCATCCGAAATTTCCAACTCTGAATTGCTATTTGAGTCAGGATTGACTGACTGAATACTTTGTAGCACCCTTGGATTAAAAACCTTAGAAATATCGACTTTCTTTTTAGGCTGTTGCTTGACTTTTAACCCCAAAGCTGGCAATCCTAAATCGTCAGCTAGCGTCACATTATCTAACTTGTATGCTTTGCGAACAGTAATCTGCAAATTGTTGTCATCTGTGCTGGAATTCCCGCTAACTCCAACCGAGAAACCTGACCCTAGGGCATTCTGAATAGTTTTTTGCAACTGATTCGGGTTTAAGTCGTTGGCATTTTTAACTGCATTAATTAAATTGCTTTTGAAGTCACCGAAGAAATCTGGAGAAACGTCACTGAGTCTGCCTAATATTGGTAATTTAGTTTTGCGTAGTTGGCTATTGACGATGCTATTAAGCTGATTTAGTCCTGGTTCTAAACCGCACAAAATCGGATCGTCAGCTTTGGTTGTTGGAGGTGTTGGTGTTGGAGGTGTTGGTGTTGGTGGTGGTGTTGGCGCTGGAAATACTGGTGTTGGTGTTGGAGATTTTGGTATTGGAAATATTGGTATTAAAGTTGTTATTGGAGTTGTTATTGGAGTTGTTATCGAAGTTGTTGGCGCTGGTGTTGGAAATATTGGTATTGGTGTTGGTATTGGTGTTGGTATTGGAGTTGTTATTGGAATTATTGGTGTTGGGGTAGGATTTATTGGTGTTGGAGATATTGGCGCAGTGTCGTTATCAGTAATGGCGACATTAACGGGCGAAATTGTGATACCGTTATATTTAACATCGGTACTGGTAGAAGAATGGTCGATCGCACCTGCATGATTTCCTTCCACAACCGTATCGTCTGTAGCCGTTACTGTGACTGGCTTTGCGACATTCCAGTTAGTAGCGTCGAAGCTGATGGGCGCGATCGTACTTATTTGATTTCCGGCATCAAAACTGACAGTAACTGGTGCTGTTGGCTGGGAATTTAACTTGAGTGTATAACTGCCTGTTGCACCGCCTTCCGTAGCTGTTATACTCGCAGGTGAAATACTCGCGCCTGCGGTATCGTTGTCAGTAATCGTGGCATTCACGGGAGAAATCGTCAGGTTATTATACTTGGTATCGGTGCTGACAGATTTGTGAGCGATCGTGCCGCTGCGCGTGCCTTGCGCTATGCTGTCATCGATCGCCTTTACAGTGACATTTTGAGCAAGATTCCAATTATTCGGCGTGAAAGTCAGAGGTGCGATCGCACTTATTTGACTCCCAGTTTCAAAGTTAATCGTGACGTTTGCAGCAGGCGCGCTAGTCAAAACTACGCCGTAGGTATCCGTTGCGCCGCCTTCAGCAATATCTGTGCCGCCTCCTGATTGCACGATAGAAACACCGGGGCTATCGTTGTCAGTAATCGATGCCGTCACATCGGGAATGGCTTTGCCGTTATAATTAGCATCGCTACTGGTAGCTGTGTGGGCGATCGTGCCGCTGTGGGTTCCTTGTGCTACACTGTCATCGATCGCACTGACAGTGACAGTTTTTTCCACATTCCAGTTAGTGCTGTCAAAAGTAATCGGTGTGGCGATCGGATTAAGTTGATTTCCAGTATTGAAACTAATACTAACTGGTGCAGTCGGTTGCGCGGTTAGCTTGATTTTGTAACTGCCAGTTGCACCGCCTTCCGTAGCAGTTATGTTTGTAGGTGTAACGCTGAAATCTGCCGTGTCGTTATCAGTAATGGCGACACTGACACCCGGAATTGTGATGCCGTTATAGTTAGTATCGCTACTGGTAGCAGAATGGGCGATCGCACCTGTATGATTTCCTTCAACTAAACTGTCGTCAACAGCGGAAACCGCCACAGTTTGAGCGACATTCCAATTATTCGGGGTAAAAGTAAGTGCGGTAATTGGTTGGATTTGACTGTCTGTAGCTAAGTTAATTGTAACAGGTGCGATCGGCGGAGTATTTAACTGAACACTATAACTGCCATTTGCACCGCCTTCCGTTGCAGTCGCAGTAGTAGGAGTAATGCTAACGCCTGCGGTGTCGTTATCGGTAATATTAGCATTGACAGTGTTGCCGGCAGTACCGTTAACCGTAAAACTTGCAGTCGCCCCATTATACTTGGCGTCGGTACTGATAGCAGTATGGGCGATCGGGCCAGTGTGCGGCGAAGTTTCTGCGATGGCATCATCAACGGCACTGACTGTCACCGTTTGCGGTAAAAACCAATCCGTTGGAGTGAAATTAAGGCCAGCAATTGGTTGAATTTGAGTAGCGGTATTGAGTGCGATCGCCACATCTGCTGTAGGCTGATTAGTGAGCACCACTGTATAAGTATCAGTCGTCCCACTTTCAGCTACATTAGTGCTACCGCCAGACTCAACAATCTTTACCTGCGGCCCGCCAGGGATTATTTTAGTAATAAAAGCATCAGAAGCCCCTCCCCCATTCGCCGCTTGCAAAGGATTCGCAGTCGGGAAATTAGTAGAGGTAGTAGATCCCGCCACATAAACTGCACCAGAAGCATCCACCGCAATACCACCACCGTTGTCGTCGCCACTGCCGCCAAGGTAAGTAGAATCAACTAAGGCAGAACCAGAGGAATTAATACTTGTAATAAAAGCATCTTGCCCGCCACCGCTGATACTTTGAATCGCATTCTTAGTGGGGAAATTAGTCGAAGTAGTGTTTCCCGTCACATAAGGATTACCCGCACTGTCTACAGTAATGCGATCGCCCTTGTCATCTCCACTACCACCCAAATAAGTTGAATAAATCAAAGAATTACCCGCAGCACTCAGCTTGCTGACAAAAGCATCATTAGCACCCGCATTAAGCAGTTGAATCGGACTAATTGTCGGAAAATTAGTTGAACTTGTAGTTCCCACAATATAGGCATTTCCAGAACTATCAGCAGCAATACTAGTACCTTGGTCATCACCAGTACCACCTAAATAAGTCGAATAAATACGTGCACCATTTGGAGTAAACTTACTGATAAAAGCATCATATTGACCACCTCCAATTGTAGTCTGAACTGGATTAGTCAATGGTAAATTAGTCGAATAAGTAATTCCAGAAACATAGGCATTACCATTACTATCTACTGCAATGCCTTGACCTTCATCGCGATTACTACCGCCGAAATAAGTAGAATAAACTAAACCACTGCCCGTGGGATTAACTTTAGTAATAAACGCATCAATATTACCTCCAATTTGAGGTTGAGAGGCATTGGCAATGGGAAAATTGTCGCCTGTCGGTCCAGTAACATAAGCATTCCCATTACTATCTACAGCAATGCTAGTGCCTAGGGCACTCCCGCTACCGCCCAAAAAAGTAGAATAAACTAGAGAATTCCCGGCCACATTGAGTTTAGTTGCCGCAGCATTGTAAGTAGTTGCTGTGGGTTGAAAAGAACCAGGTGTAGTTGGATAACCCGGATCGACTTGTCCAGTTAAATAAGCATTGCCTTGACCGTCTACCGCAATCCCAATACCGTATTCATTGCCTGTACCGCCGATATAAGTAGAGTAAACTAAGGCAGTTCCTTCAGGGTTAATTTTAGTAACTAAAAAATCAGCTTGACCTGCTGGCGTAGTTTGGTACGCACCGGGAGTAGTCGTAAAATTGTTAACAGTTGTTCCAATAATGTACGCCGCACCTGTGCTATCTACAGCGATGCGGTTGGCGCTGTCAGAGGCGCTGCCACCTAGATAAGTAGAGTAAGCTAAAACCGGGTCGATAACTAGGGGTTGAGTGCGATCGAACTCTCCCAAACTGAAACCTACTTGACCGTTTCCTAATAAATTGTAAGCTGCGGGAACATTTACCCGCTGTCCGTTGATATCTTGATAAACAATCGGTGCGTTATCAATTAATTCGCCTAGTGGTGTCTCTAATATCAGTGCTCCGTCGTCGCGCAACCGGATGTCCTTAACACCAGCATAGTTCATCCTAATTTGACTCGGATCGGCAAAAGGTGCAACCAAAAACTCGCTCTTAAGTTGTCCTTCTGTACCTTTGAAAACGCGATCGATTCCTTGATAGACATTTTGATAAACAACGCCGTTAAAAGTAGGCACATTAGTCTGCCATTGACTCGAATCTTCGCCTAAAATAAAGTTAGCAAATCCAGGCAATTGTTCCAACCCGGAAATTGTCGGATTAGGGTTGCTGTTGGCTAAGCTGCTGCGGATAAGAGAAGAAGTTGTGGCTTGGTTTCCTGGTTCATTTGGTTTTTGGAAGGCGGTAAAGGTGATTTCGTTGGGAGTGAAATAGATACTGTGACCAGCACCTTTCACCTGGAATTTCACATTAGGGTCTGTTTGTCCAGTATTTGCAATAAAACTTAAGGGAATTTGACCGTAAGATGCTTGTTTATTTGCAGAATTCATAGCTGGTATCCCTGGTTAATCTTATATCAGTAATTCTACGGGAGTACCAGTTCTGATTTATAGTAAATTCTTGCGAAAAAAAAGTGATAAATACAATTTTCTTGCGAAATTTATCGAATTTTTGTGAATGTTTGTAACAATGGTGGTGGGTGCGATTTGTCAGTGTGGCATTCCGAGGGTTCACCAGGGGTTAAAATGCCTGTCTCATAGTCCACCAGCGATTAATTCCTCGGCGGGCTTGTGGGTGAATCTAAAAACTCTTGAATGCCGAAAACTGTCGGTAAGTCCAAGAGTCCGCCAGTCCGATTATTAAAGTGAATCACGATATTTCTTAGGAGTCACACCGACAATTCTGCCAAAAGTTTTACTAAAATGACTTTGGTCATGAAACCCGACTTGCTGCGAGATATATGCGATCGATAAATCTGATATTTTTAACAACTCTTTGGCTTTTTTTATCCGGCACTTGGTCACGTACTGATGGGGCGCTAGTCCAGTGGATTGCTTAAACAAACGACCGAAATAATAAGGACTTATTTGCACTAACTTAGCAAGTTCAGCTAGGTGCAAATCTCGGTTTAAGTAGTCGTTTATGTAGTTAATAACTATCTGCAATTTTCCCGGATCTAGACCGCCTTCAAAATCTCGTAGATGCGGTTTTTGCGCGCAATAGCGGTGCAGTATGTGCATTGAAAGGGTGTTTTTCAGTGCATCGACATAAAGAGTACCATTTAATCCACCTGATTCTAGTTCGGTTTTGAGGGCCCAGCCAATTCCGAAAATTAACGGATCGCTGACTTGCCAGTGTGGTATGATTTCAATTAGGTTTGAATTGGTTGATTCGCTAACTGTATTGTCGAAGTCGATGGGGTTAATTGCGATCGCAATAAATTCAGAATCTTCGACAGTACCTAGCTGAAAATGAGTGCCAGCGCCACTGATAAAAAATTCTCCACCTTGCCGATTTTCGCTAGCATAGTGTTTTCCGTTAAGTATTCCTTTGATTTTAACTGAATTCAGTGCCAAGCCAATACTGTGTTGTTGGAAATAGTGTTCTGGACCTTCGTTTGGCGGCTGACGATGGTATTCGACGTGAATTCCCTCCCAATTTGCCCCGTGACTTGACAAGATTGGGGGACGCGGGAGAATCGATTTCATCGCGTCTCTTTGAGCAAAATCAAGAATTAACTGTTTCTCTGAGGACATACCCTACACCTGCTGGTTAATGGCTATATCCTATATTAATATTATCTAAAATCAGGAAACGGCACGTGCCGTTTCCTCCTCGTGGGCGCAATCGATGATTTCGGGGTAGGGACACGGCACTGCCGTGTCCTCATCACATGACACTGCCGTTTTCTCCACTGCGGATACCGTTTAGCGCGAGATAAAATGCGCCCAAACATTCCCATCTGGCCCGGCGACTTGATTAATATAATTGTAGGGATACATCAACTTTCTACCCTCAGTATCCCTATAACCAGTCAGTGCATCTCCCCACGGATCTTGCGCGATATAACCCTCGGAATTGTAGCCAATTAAAGTGATAATATGACCAGTGGCAGTAAAATCTCCTGGTAAAACGACTGGCCGCCGATTTAACAATTCCGATCGCACATCGGCCCATTTCCGAGTCGTACTAAAACTTGTTTTGAAGCCGTAAGCCTTAATCAGCGCCGAAAGTACATTATGATCTGTTTGTGAACCCTGGCCCGCATAGTCAAAACACCACTGCAATAACTCATCCTCCAACTGTCCGCCCCACTTAGAACGAATGCCGTAATAGTAAAATACCATTGCGATCGCAGTTACATTGCAAGTAGACCAGTAAAAACGGGGATTGTCACGCTGCGAAAAATATGGCACGTTCAATTCCACATTGTTCGGAATAGGATCGAAAACTTTATCACCCCGCTTAAACTGAACAGAAGTAGGAACAACGAAACCTGTATTGCCAAAATTAGGCAGTTCTTCAGTCAGAGAAATCTTCAGATGAGTACCTTCCAAACCATAGCTTTCCACACCATAAACTCGACCTAAAGGTAGCGTTACTCTTTCTGTTGCGGTCAACGTACTAGCATCAACAGGTCGTTTTTTAAACAAAGTTGGTTGCAACATTGTTATTGTCAAAGCATCTGGGTCGAAAGGAACTTCCTTCCCGAATTTTTTAATTTGAACGTTCCGCCAATAGATAAATCCAACATTACCAAAATTGGGAATAGACTCAGCCAAAGTTACCCGGAAATGACCCAAAATGCAGGCATAACCAGTAATTGCATAGGTGCTACCTAAAATCAAGTCGGCAACCTGATTTACTGGCAGTTTAGATGAATCTTGAGGTGCACCTTTAATCTGAGTGGTTTGAGTTACCAAGAGTTGAGCGCTGACATTTGTATTCGGCACATCAGCTAAGTCAAATTTCAGGATTTTTGTACCTTTTGCCAACTGAACATCCGACTCGTAGAAATAGCCAAAAGTGCCGATCGGTATAATTGCCGTATCTAACACGATCTTGAGATGTCCATCAATAAATCCGTACTTGCTAATAGGCAAAGTTTGCCCAGCTTTAACCATAACTTTTTGCTGATTATTCAGCCGAGAAGAGTCAACAGGGGCTACCTTAAATAAAGTGTCAGAAAGTATTTTTAAACTCAAAGACTTTCCCACAGTTAGCGGATCGGAACTTACGGTAATATAAATAACTTGACTACCCGTAACATTCCCTTTGCTATCAGTTGCCCGCAGTCGCAGCCACCGAGCTCCTGGCACCTTGAATCCTTGTGGTAAATCCACTTGCCAAGTGCCGACAGTTTGGTTTAAAGTGACGTTGAGGGCAAATTTATCTTCGGCTATTACTTCGACTTTGACTGCTTCTTGTTTGTCAAAATTACCAGAAAGTACGATCGCCTGATTGATCAAAACTTCCGTTGGCCCTTGATAAGTTAAATTCGGCGC
>JAYTZD010000503.1:0-24827 GCA_043742065.1 Oscillatoriales bacterium | reverse complement strand
GAGACGGCAGTGCCGTCTCCCTACAATTTCACGGTAGGGACACGGCACTGCCGTCTCCTCTATAGCAATCCTAAATCATTTGCATAATTATTGTAGGGGCAATCCCGTGGTTGCCCGATAGATCAGGGGTAGGCACGGGGGCACTACCCCTACAAATTTGTCTGAATCATTTAGGATTGCTATATATCATTCCGGTACAACCGGAATTTATATAATGACATTAAGAAAGCGATTCACCTGTTTTTCCCAAGTCCAATCCAGCATAAAGTTAGCCGCAGCTAAACCCCGACGTTTTGATTCTTCACGATTAGTATAAACTTGCTCCAAAGCTTCGACAACCTCATCAACATCCGACTCTCCCCAGCCTTGAATTCCAGGAAAATGAGCAGTCGGTTTAACTCGTCGCTGACTCGATAAAGGATAGCAATTGTTGCTATGAATCAAATCTAAATGACCAGTATTTGCTGATAAAATAGTCGGAATTCCACAAGCCATACTTTCCATCGCGACTAAATTAGTGCCGCCTTCGCAGCGATTTGTGAAAACGGCGGCATCGGCTTCTCGCAAAATTTGTCCGGCGAGATGATTCGGAATTAAACCAATATCGATAAAGGAGTCCATTGGTAAACCGTTAGCAACTAACCATTGGGAAATTCCTAAACTTCCGTCGCGGTTAACATTGGGAAGTCCGACAACATTTCCCACTTGTTCAATTCCCAGCATATATTGAGGCCAGAAGTTGTGCCAAGTTGTGATTAATAATGCTTCGGGATGTTTTTTATGGAATTGTTTGAAAGCGGCGACGACAATATCTTGACCTTTGCGATATTCTAGCTTACCGCCGGAGAAGATGACAAAGCGATCGCCAAATAGATTAGATTTAGGTGCAGGATGGAAAATTGCGGGGTCAATTCCTTGATTTACCATTGCCACATTAGTTAAGCCGTAGCTTCGCAAAACATCGGCATTCCAGTTGGAACCGGCGACAATTACACTATATTTTTTGGCTTTTTCGAGTGCTTCTGCTGTGATTCTGGTGTCTTCAAAAAAGATGAGTCCGACTTGACAATCACTGGTAATTTGATTCTCGATTCCCGACGATGCTAAATTATTGCCTAAAGCATAAAGTGTGGGAAAGTTGCAATTTATCTGTTTGTCTAAATTGGCGGTGATTAATTCCTGAAAATCTTTCTGCTTTTCTACTACGGGTAATAACAGCGATTTGTGCAGCGGATTAATGATTTCTGAGATGGAAGGAGGTGCTAAAAGTGCAACTTTCCATGCGGGATTTCGCAGTAGTTGCAGTGTTAAATTCATGCCGTAAATTCCCCAGCCGCTGGTGATGCTGACTGGCCATGTGATGCCAATTCCTGTTAGTTGTATGGGTGTTTGTGGGGGTTGAATTTGAGGCTGAGCCTGATAATAAGTAGACTGTAGGGGCGGTGCCCCCGTGCCCGCCCTGTGTTGTGCCCCCGTGCTTACTGTGTCTTGTAAGGCTGTTTTTATGCGATCGAATACTCCTTCCCAATCACCCGCTGTTTGTTGGCGAAATAGGCGCGCTGTCGGATACCAAGGAGTATATTCTCTCTCCAACATCCATCGCCAATCCGGCGCAAAACACAGCAAAATCCAGACTGGTTTTCCCAAAGCACCGGCTAAGTGCGCGACAGCAGTATCTACACAAATTACTAAATCTAATTGCGAGATCACCGCTGCGGTATCGGCAAAATCGTTTAAATTGTCGCTCAAATCTGTGATCGGAATTTGATTTAATAAAGTGCGATCGCTCGCCGATAATTCTTTCTGAATATTATAAAAACTAGCCCCTGGAATATCTAACAATTTCAGAAAATAGCTTAAATAAGTCGATCGCATAAAATCCTTCAAATGCTCTGAACTTCCCGCCCAAACTATGCCTATTTTTAAATTATCATTTGAATCTAGCGAAAAGTTCCAGCCAGAAGGAGGCGACAGATAAGGAATATTTGCTGGGATATTATCTAAATCTGTACCCAAAATATAGGGTAAACTCATCAGCGGTGCTTGTAACTGAAAATCTGGCAACTCATCTACTGTAACTGCGACTTTTTCAATACCAGGAATTGCTTTAAATAAACGCTTGAGTTCTTGATAGCAAGAAATGACTACCTTGCCACCTTTTTGCTGGATCAGTGGCGCGTAGCGTACAAACTGAATCGCATCGCCCAAACCTTGTTCGCACCGCAGCAAAATAGTTTTTCCATTCAAGTCTGAACCATCCCAAATCTGCTGTTCAAAATGAACCCACTGTATTTTTTTTGCCTGATCTGTTTCCCATCGCCATTCGTACTCGGCAAAACCTTGTGTCAATTCTCCACTCAACAACAGTGCTATACCTAAATTGAAATGAGCTTTAGCACAATTTGCATCAAAAACTAGAGCCTGATTGTAACATGAAATCGCTCTTTCGATGTCGCCAATTCCCTCCAAAGCACTGCCTAAATTATTCCAAGATTCTACATAATCAGGCTGCAAAAATATAGCTCGTTCAAAGTGAGAAATTGCCTGTTCTAATTGGTGCAATTCTAAGCATAAGCTACCCAAATAATAGTGTCCTTTCGGATTTTTAGGTTCTAGCTCAATTGACTGCTGGTAAAAGCGTTTAGCCTCTTCTGGCTGGCATTTTGCTTGCATCGCCACGCCTAAATTGATCAGCGCTGGCACGTAATTGGAAGTCGCAGAAAGCGCTTGCTCAAAACAAGCGATCGCACTTGGTAATTCCCCCTGGTGCTGGAGGAGTGCGCCGAGATTGTTGAGGGCTTTGACGTACAGTGGATTTATGGCGATCGCCTTTTGAAAGCAAGATACAGCCTCGACTATATTGCCCTGAGATTGGCGCAAAATGCCCAGGTTATTGTGTCCTTGAGCGGAGTTTGGCTCGATTTGGAGCGATCGTAAATAATATGTTGCAGCCTCTGTCAAATCACCGATTTGGTGCAGCGTCACCGCCAAATTAGTTGCAGCTTCTATCAAGTCTGGCTGACAAGCTAAAGCATTCTTAAAATAGGCGATCGCCTCGGTAAATTCCCCCTGAGACTTCAGCAAATTTCCGCGATTAAACTGTTTTTGAGCCAACTCTAAATTAGGCTGATTTCCGATTAAAATTGGCTCAGGCTGATGTTGACAAATCTTGGATTTTAGAGCCGAAGCCAGCCGCTCAAAAACTCCTTCCCAATCCCCTGATTTTTGCTGCCGAAATAGTCTCGCAGTCGGATACCAAGGACTATCTTCCCGCTCCAACATCCACCGCCAATCTGGGGTAAAACATAGCAAAATCCACACTGGTTTGCCCAATGCACCAGCCAAATGTGCCACAGCAGTATCTACAGAAATCACTAAATCCAGAGCCGAAATTGCCGCCGCAGTATCAGCAAAATCATGTAAGTAAGCACTTAAATCTGTGATTGGCATTTGCTCTAACAAAGTACGTTCTTCCGCAGTGATTTCCTTTTGCAAACTGTAGAAATCAACTCCGGGAATATCTAACAGTTTAATCAAGTAATTTAGCGAAAACGATCGCAGGTTATTTAGTGAATTATTGGGATTTCCAGACCACACAATGCCCACTTTTAAATTCAGAGTTTTGTTAATAGTAAATTCCACACCCGGTGGCGGAGCTAAATAGGGAACATTGGCTGGTATAGTTGCTAAATTTGTTCCCAGAAGGTATGGTAAACTGATTAATTGGGCGCGAACATCAAAGTTCGGCGCTGACTCTGGACTTACTATTAACTGATCGATTCCCAATACTTGTTCAAATAACCGCTGTAAATCTGGCAGACACCAAACAATGACTTTGCCACCTTTTTGCTTAACTAAATTTGCATAACGGATAAACTGAATAGCATCGCCTAAACCTTGTTCTAGGCAAAGTAAAATAGTTGTGCCATCTAAATCTTTGCCATCCCAAAGCGGCTGAGGAAAATCATTAGTTGGAAACTGTTTTTCCTTAACTAACAGCCGCCATTCGTACTCGGAAAAGCCGCGTTGAAAATCTCCCACCAGCAGCAAAGCTAAAGCTAGATTTAAATGAGCTTCCGGGTGCGTGACATTCAGCTCAACTCCTTGACTATAACAGGCGACAGCATCGGTAAACTTTCCCTGTTGTTGCAAAGCATTTCCCAAGCCGTTGAAGGAATTAATGTTATTAGGTTGGAGTTCGATCGCACGATGGTAACATTCGATCGCATTTGCCAGTTTTCCCACTTCCTCAAAAGCCTTACCGAGATTGTTCAAAGCTTGCAGAAAGTCAGGTTTCAGGCTCAAAACTCGCTGATAGCAGGCGATCGCATTTTCAAATTTTCCCTGCTTGTATAGAACCATTCCCAAATTGTAATGAGCATCAACATTGGCTGGAAACTGCTGAATCGCTTGCTGACAGATGACTAGAGCCTCATCTAACTTTCCTTGCTCTTCGAGAGCAATTCCCAAATTCAAATAAGCTTCAGCACAATGTGGATTAACTTGAATCGCTTGCTGGTAGCAGTTTACAGCCTCTACCAAGTCCCCCTGTTCTTCCCGCGCCAGCCCCAAATTAATCAGAGCTTCGGCGCAATTGGGGTTTAAACTCAAAGCGCGATCGTATACTGCGATCGCCTCTGCTGTCTCCCCTGCATCCGCCAGAGCACTGCCTAAGTTACTGAGAGTTTCAGCCAAATTCGGGTCAATTGCTAGGGCTTTGCGGTAATGTGCGATCGCCTCTGCAAACTCACCTAGCTGCTGTTTGATCACACCCAGATTGCTGTACGCGATCGCATTATTGGCATCGATCGCGATCGCCCGTTCATAACACTCGATCGCACCCCGAAACTCGCCCTGCTGCTGCAAATCTCGCCCCCGAAACAACTCTGATTCCGCCAAATCAGCGTCCACGCACTCCATCGGCACCCAACCCTCCAGAGCCTCCCTCACCCGCTCAAAAACACCCTCCCAGTCGCCCCTCTGAGACTGACGAAACAGTCGCGCCGTCGGATACCAAGGACTATCTTCACGCTCCAAAAGCCAGCGCCAATCGGGGGAAAACGCTAGCAAAATCCACACCGGTTTGCCCAAAGCGCCGGCCAAATGAGCAACAGCAGTATCAACTGTGATCACTAAATCTAGTTGGGCGATCGCAGCCGCAGTATCAGCCAAATCCCCAAAATGCGGACTCAAATCGACGATCGAGGTTTGATGTAAGAGTGTGCGATCGGTCTCTGAAAGCTCTTTCTGCAAGCTATAAAAACTCACGCCCGAAACGTCCAAAAGTGGTGAAAATGCGCTCAGATTGCAAGAACGCTGCATATTTTTGCGGTGTTTGGGATTCCCCGCCCAGACAATCCCAACTCTGAACTTGCGATCGCGTAAAAAAGCAAATTTAGCACCCGTAGGTGCGGTTATATAACCAGTATTTGCCGGTATTGTTGACTGAGTTGTGCCGAGAATATGTGGCAAACTTAACATCGGCACTTGCACATCAAATTCCGGGATTAGCTCACCTTTGACTATTAGCAAATCAATGCCGGAAACTGTGGAAAACAACCGCATCAATTGTGAGTAACAGCCAACAATTACCCGCCCACCTTTATTTTTGACCATCGCAGCGTAACGCACAAACTGAATTGAATCACCCAAACCTTGTTCGGCGTGGAGCAAAATCGTCTTTCCTTGCAAATTAGAACCATCCCAAAGCGGTCGATATTCCCGTGCGGAAACAGCATTTTCTGATCCCACCAAAAAAGAGGAATGACTGGATTGAAATTCTTTAATTTTCCACCGCCATTCGTATTCAGCAAAACCATTTTTCAAGTCACCTGTCAACAACAAAGCTAGGGATAAATTGAGGTAAGCGCTAGCGTGTTCTGGATTCAAAGAAATCACTCTTCGGTAACAGGCGATTGCATCTTCTACCGCGCCTTTTTCCAGAAAAGTCCTGCCTAAATTGTTGATAGCTTCCACAAAATCTGGTAGCAATTCCAGAGCTTTATGATAATATTCTAGTGCATCTTCTAGATTACCCTGTTCTTGCAATACTGTTCCCAGATTGTTATAAGCTTCCCAGCTATGGGGTTGAACTTCTAGCACTTGTCGATAGAGGTTGACAGCCTCTAAAAGTTCGCCATTTTCTTGTAGTAACACTGCTAAATTAATCAGCGCCGGAACGAAATCTGGTTGAATAACAAGAGCTTGTTGGTAATGCTCCATAGCCTTTTTTGATTGACCTTTTTCTTCAAATATTTTTGCCAAATTGTAAGCAGTCTGAGGGATATTGGGGTCGATATTTAGAGCTTCTATGTAGTGAGGAATTGCTGCATCTAATTCTCCCTTTTCTTGCTGAAGGAAACCTAGATTAATTCTAGCTTGGACACAATTTGGGGAAGCAGAGATGATTTGTTCATAAAGTGCGATCGCCTCTTCTTTATCACCAATTTCCATTAAGGATTCTGCTTGCTGCAATTGTACTTCTATATTCGTAGCCACCAATAAATTCAAAGCCGCTTTCACTTCCTCAAACAATTCTTCCCAACCTCCTGGCTGAGTTTGACGAAATAGCCTCGCCGTTGGATACCAAGGATTGTCAACTCTATCTAATAGCCAACGCCAGTCAGGAGAAAAGGCAAGCAGTACCCAAACAGGTTTACCCAAAGCACCAGCCAAATGTGCAACAGCGGTATCGATGGTAATTACTAAATCTAGTTGAGATATGGCCGCAGCCGTATCACCAAAATCATTTAAACGTGAACTCAAATCTACGATTGATGTTTCATTTAATAGTGTGCAATTAGTGTCTAAAAGCTCTTTCTGTAAGCTATATAAGCTGACTCCAGAAACCTCCAAAAGTTGTAAAAAATGATTTAGATGACAAGAACGACGGCTGTTTTTGTGGTGCTTAGGACTACCAGCCCAGACAATTCCAACTTTCAAATTGCGATCGGGCAAAAGCTCAAATTCACAATCCGCAGGCGTTGTTATATAAGCAGTATTTGCCGGAATTGTTTCGAGAGTTGTACCGAGAATATAAGGCAAACTTAACATCGGTGCTTGGACATCAAATTCGGGTACTGGCTGGTCTTTAACTACTAGCAAATCAATACCTTTAACTGTCGAAAATAAGCGCTGTAACTGCGGGTAACAGCCAACAATTACTCGTCCACCTTTACTTTGAACGATCGCAGCGTAGCGCACAAACTGAATGGAATCACCCAAACCTTGTTCCGGGTGTAATAAAATTGTCTTCCCTTGCAAATCAGAACCATCCCAAAGTGGGCGATATTCCAGGGCTGGGACTGTATTCTCCGGCCCCACCCAAAAATGGGCATGATCAGTTTTAACTTCTTCCAGTTTCCACCGCCATTCATATTCAGCGAAACCATTGTCAAAATCTCCCATCAACAGTAAAGCTAGTCCCAAATTGAGATGAGTGCTAGCATATTCTGGATTCAAAAAAAGCACTCGTCTGTAGTAAGTGATAGCCTCTTTTATCGCACACTTTTCCAAGCAAATTGCACCTAAATTGTTAATAGCTGGCACAAATTCTGGCTGCAATTTTAGAGTTTTGTGATAATACTCGATCGCCTGTTCTAAATCACCTTTTTCTTGAAATACCGTTGCTAAATTGTAAACAGTTTTAGAAATATTAGGGTTAAGCTTTAAAGCTTTTCTGTAGTGCAGGATTGCTGCATCTAATTTTCCCTGTTTTTGCCGAATAAAACCTAAGTTAATTCTGGCTTGAACACAATTTGGGACAAGAGATATGATTTGTTCATAAAGTGCGATCGCCTTTTCTTGATCGCCGACATTCATTAAGGATTCTGCTTGCTGCAATTCTGCTGCTATATCGGTAAGATTTTCAGAATAAGTAGCAGTATTGGCGATCGCAAAAGAACTCAAAGCGGCCTTCACATCCTCAAACAGTTCTTGCCAATTACCCGGCTGAATTTGGCGAAATAACCTCGCCGTCGGATACCAAGGATTGTCATCTCTATCCAGCAACCAACGCCAGTCAGGAGCAAAGGAAAGCAGCACCCAGACTGGTTTTCCCAAAGCACCAGCCAAATGTGCCACAGAGGTATCGACGCTGATCACTAAATCCAGTTGAGAAATCGCAGAAGCCGTATCAGCAAAGTCATTCAGATGCGGACTCAAATCCGGGATCAAGTGTTGATGCAATAAAGTGCGATCGGGTTCAGAAAAGTCTTTTTGTAAACTATAAACAGCGATTCCTGGAACGTCTAACAACTGCATAAAATCGCTCAAATTGCAAGAGCGCTGAGAATCTTTCCGGCGTTTCGGACTTCCCGCCCAAACAATTCCCACCTTCAATTTAGCATCAGAAGAAAGCGCAAACTTGCACTCAGCAGGTGGAGCTAAATAAGGAACATTTGCCGGGATTGTTTCCAGAGTTGTGTCCAAAAGTCTCGGCAAACTCATCAACGGTGCTTGAACATCAAATGCCGACAAACCCTCGCAACTCACTGACAAATATTCAACACCAGCAACGGTGGCAAATAATCGCATCAATTCTGGATAGCAAGCCACAATCACTTTCGCACCTTGATTCGACAGAATTGGGGCGTAGCGAATAAACTGGATCGAGTCGCCGAAACCTTGCTCAACGTGCAGCAAAATAGTTTTTCCCTGTAAACTAGAACCATCCCAAACTGGTTGTTCAAATTGCCTCGGTTGTAATTGGGAAGTGCGCCACCGCCATTCATACTCAGCAAAACCGCACCGTAAATCTCCGAACAATAACAAAGTTAGGGCATATTCGAGGTGTGCTGTGCTGTTTTCCGGCTGCAATTCCAAGGCTCGATAGTGACAGGAAAGTGCTGATTTAAATTGCCCTAAATCAACAAAAGCGTGTCCGAGATTATTGATCGCATCTACGAAATCTGGCTTTAAACTTAACGCTTGTTGGTAATAGGATATTGCTGCTTGTATATTACCTTGTTCGTAGTATACTGCTCCGATGTTATTCACACATTCGGCATTATTTGTATCCAATTTTAGTCCTTGTTGATAACAGTCGATCGCTTCTATTGACTTACCTTCTTGTTGTAATACCGTCCCTAAACCAATCATGCTATGAATTAAATTAGGATTAATCCGTAAAGCGTGCTTGTAGCAAGCAATAGCTTCCTGGGTTAGACCTTTTTCTTGGAAAAGATTACCTAAATTATGGGCAGTTTCGATCCGACTAGGTTCAAGCTTAAGGGTTGCTTGGTAGGCATAAATAGCACCGTCAATATCACCCACTAGCTGTTTTAGCCAGCCCAATTTATCATAAGCCAGTGCAGAATTAGGCGCTAGTTGAATGACTTGTGTATAACAGGCGATCGCATTTTCATATTCGCCAATATCGAGCAAAACATGAGCCTTATTTAAATGCGCTTCTACAAAATCCGGCTGTCGGGCGATGGCTTGTTCATAAAAGGCGATCGCCTCTACAATTTTATCTTGCTGTCTAAGCGCTATTCCCAACAAACATAGCACATTTGCCGACTCCGGGTGTACAGCGATGATTTGTCGATATAGACTTTCTGCTTCTGACAAACGTCCCGCTTGGTGATGTTCCCAAGCTATGATCAAAGAGTCTTCTGTACTCAATTTGATGGAAGATTGTTGTGATTGTTTTTGAGAAGCCATAGCTATCTTTGTTGTTGGGGATTTTGCTAATTTGTAATTGCCAACTTATTCAAATTTGTTAACCCTTCCTTCCTTGTTCCATTTATCTGACATCCGTGACATACATTACATCCGTTACAGAATCCGTTGCCGAACTTGCTTGTATCCTTTACATCCGTTACATCCGTTACAAAATCCGCTGCCGAACTTCCTTCACCCCAACCAACAAGCTGCTGGAAAAATTAGATACTCTAAAAAAAACAACTTCCAGATCAACTGATAAAACTGAGCTATCTCCATTTTATCCTCCAGATTAACTTTCATGCTCCAAAACCACATCAAACCCAAAGCCGCCAAATGAGTAACCGCCAGAAATCCTAAATTAACATTTGGCAATATTAGCATCCCTGCCAAAATAGCGCCTACATAGCAAACCGTCAATACCCAGCGAGACAAATCAAAGACTACCGGCTTACCCATTTTAATCGTAAACGTGGTAATATTGTATTGCCGATCGCCTTCCATGTCAGGAATATCTTTAAAAATCGCGATCGCAAACGTAAACACAACCACAAACACCGTCAGCACCCAAACTTCCGCAGGCATAGCCAAAGACAAGTTCTGCAAATCCCAGCCAGAAAAAACACTTTTCGCCCTTCCCAAACCCAACACCCAATTAAAGTGCAGAAACAGTCCTAAATTCACAATAGCGCCCCGCACCGTAAAAATGCACAATGCTGCCCAAAAAGGAAACCGCTTCAGCCGGATTGGTGGCAAAGAGTAAGCAGTTCCAATTACCAAACTAACGCCAACCGTAGCGAGCAAAAACGGCCCTTGCAAAACCGCAATCAAAATTGCTAGAATACCAGTAGTGGCGACAATTCGTTCTCCTGTTTTGCGAGAAAAATCTCCAGAGGCTACGGGCAAATACGGCTTATTAATTTTATCTATTTCAACATCTTCTAATTGGTTCAATCCAACAATATAAATATTACCACAAATGCAGGCTAACCAGGCAAAAGCCAGGGGTAAAAATGCCGGATTCACCAACAATCGATCGCTTTGGGCGATCGCATACAAAGCCAAAACACTCAAGCTAGTACCGATAATTGTATGCGGCCGAGAAAACTCCCAAAATGCCCTCACCCAGCCTTGCGGAACCAATCCATTGCGATCAATCCCAGACTTGCCAATCGAATCATTACTCATAAACCTAAATTACCCCAAAAAAGTTCTTCTACTCATTAATCTTTACTCATCTACTTGTTACCAGGCAGAGCTTCTCGCTCTCGACATCGGTTCCTAAGCAGAGCCTAGGAACCAGCAAAATTTTCCTCCGCAGTATCCGTTAAATCCGTTACAGAATCCGTTGCCGAACTTTACTTCACAGCACAAATCAATCCAAAACGAATCAATCCACTCTGATAGCCACGACTCATCAACGAAAGCGAAAGAGCTGCTTGAATCGTCGTCCAACCGCTAGTCAGCAGACCCCAAATTGCACTAGGAGTAAGAGCGGAATCGATCACGATATCCCAAAAAGGAGCCACAGCTTTTGACCAGTCAGCCGTGCGAATTTTTGTGAAAGGCAAACTGCGTGTAATCTCCTCATATTCCGGCAAAGAAATCACATAAGGCAAAGCATAAACCCGGTAAATTTCTGACAATTCCCTTCTCTCTGCATCTGTCAATTCTCCCGCCGTTTCTCCCACCGGACGATGACACCAAGTCGCCAAAATCAAAGTTCCCCCCGGCTTGAGCACGCGGTAACATTCCTGCAAAAACTTAATTTTATCAGGCATATGTTCGCCGCTTTCTAGCGACCAAACCAAATCGAAGGAATCATCAGGAAAAGGCATATTTAAAGCATCTGCAACCAAAAAGTTGACATCACTTTCTAATCCAGCAGTTTGAGCGCGTTCCGTGGCTCTGTTGGCTTGTACCGGACTTAGAGTAATACCCGTAGCTTTAACTCTAGTGCCTTGTTTACTTTGTCCAGGCGATCGACCAAAATTGCGATCGGCCCCATCATCTGACCTTAAATTATTTCCACCTACAGAACCAAACTTTTCGGTCAAATACAACGTACTGCCACCGATTCCGCAACCTACGTCAAGGATGCCATATTCTCTTGGGTCTTGGACCTCCGGTAGTCCCGCCCAGCTAAGCAGTTCTTCGATCAAATCTATCTGAGCTTGTCGGCGTTCCTTCTTTAAGTTGCCATCCGTGCCATAGTAACCGTGGTGCATATGTTCGCCCCACACCTGTTCCCACAGACCGCTCGAAGCGTCATAAAATTGCTGAATTTGCTGGTAAAGTGTTGAGGTCATCGCATCGTCGCAAGTTATTAAAAAAATTCTACCGTTTTTTTCCTATTTTGCCAGTTTAAAAGCTCGCCATTTCAGAAATAGACAATTAAGATGCGCTGTGGCGCACCTTGTCAACTTGAAAAATTTATTTGATTAAAAAAGAATAGTAGCAGCACCCGACGATCGCGATCGAAACTCATTTTTAGAGCTAGCGGTGAAAATTCAGCCCAATTTCAAGATATTTTGCAGATAAACCTTGCCCAAAACCATCACTACCATTACCATAGCGAGTTCGATCGGCCAAGGACACACAGCAAAAAACCAAATTAAACAACCCATTCCAATGATTGCCGCTAGAGGAGCCGGAATCCCGTCCAGCGTTCTTCTGTCAGTCCCTGTCGTAATCACCGCAGCAACCAAAAAGAGAGTTAAGGGAATCAAGCAAGTTACGATCATGTTTTTTACCCCATCAGAAAATTTATATGTGATCTACAACACCATATTGTAACTGTACATAAAAGATCTCAGAAATCCACAATTGAACAGGATATTCTTAAAAATTATATGCTCAGTAATCTGGTACAAGCTTTGTGATTTTTATTTTCGCTCCCGATTAGGTAAAAAGCATTGGCCAAAAGGCCATACTTTTGATCCATAGCCTTTGGTACTATCGGGGATAGGGCATCGGGCATCGGGCATCGGGCATCGCTTTCTTTTTCGAGAACCGCTATATCTGTGTGGAGCGATCGATTCCGGTTACACCGGAACGATATAGAGGAGACTGCACGTGCCGTGTCCCTACAATTGATCTCGGTAGGGACACGGCACTGCCGTCTCATAATTCCGATGCTACCGGAATTGATATAAATCCCCGAAAAAGCAAGTATTCCCGGTTTCCCGTTAATAGAAAACCCCTCTAAAAATCCAATTGCGTAAAAGAGTCCGTATTTCCACGTAAGTGTTAGTTTTTTGAAGACTTAGACGATCGATCGCCAAAAAGATCAGCATCAAACCGGGTAGCAATAAATTTGGGAATAATTACTCCCATGCCTGTCACGCCTAGACTTCAAGGCACTATTTCTATATTTTTCGGATTGATTTTTGTAAAATAATCACCAGATATTCAATCAGATTAATCGCATTTATAAAGCCAGGATAAAGTATTAATGAAGAGTGTGTCAAAACTCGCCTGAAGTAGCAACAGCATAGACAAAATATCGTATAATCAGATTATTGAAGTCGTCACTAAAACAGCAAAAAGTTATGAACACCAAACTTCTCACCGCTCTAGCTACCACGGCTGCCATCACAGCTTTATTGGGCACATCCGCTCCAGCCCAAGCTTTCTCCTTCGGCACCAACGGCATCACATTTGGACAAGATACAGATGTCAACTTTAAGTTCAAAGAATCTCACGGAGCATTCACTTCCTCTTTGGCAGTTTACGAAGTGAAGGGCTTCTCACTGACTACCGTTGCAAACCTGTTTGCAGAAACCAAATCCTCAGACAACGGCGGTGCCAACGAGTGGAAAGGAACACTAGGTAATACCGTCTTGGGTCCAGCCTCCGTAGCCTTCAAGTTTCTAGCCAATAAAGTTTACACTTTGGGACTCTCAAGTAATAACGGCATGGTCTACTCCACATCGGGTCTGAACCTGAACGTCGCTTCTACCGGCAGCCAACAAGCCGTGTTTGGCGCGTCATCCTCCCTGTGGAGCGCCCTCGACCAAAACACAACTTCTCGCTTCGGAGCTGCCGGATCATACACAAACGGAGCCAATTCTCTGTCCAATGGAGGCACACTAATCTCCTTCGACGATCGCGGTGGCGGTAACGACAAAGATTTCCAAGACTTCACCGTCAGCGCCGAAGCCGTTCCCGAACCCATTACAATGACTGGTTTGGCTCTCGGTTTGGGCGGCTTGATTTCAGCCCGCCGTCGTCGCAACAAAGCAGTTTCCTAGTGTTTTGTACGGCTGACCAAAAAAGTGGGATACAAGCCCCGTCGTTTTAGGACGGCTTTATGATATGGTGTTGATAGGGTTAAACTATTCTCCCTCTGGACTCAAGACACGTTGAAACAGCTACGTTGAGAGTAGGCGCAGAGAACGCTATAAGGGCAATGGTCTAAAATCCAACCTGGAAGCATAAAAGTCTTTGTTTGTGGACAGAGTAGTCGCCCTAGGGCATTGGGAGACTCTAAACGGACGCCGAGGGACTGTAAGACTGGCTTGCCAGCAAGACCCGATGAAGCGCCAAGAATCACCGCACTTTTAGGGTGGTGAGTATGTCAAGATATCAAAAATTGGTTCTGAAAAAATTAATAAAATTTGCAGGCGTGCTGATCGGATATCGGCTCGCCTTTTAATTTTCAACTCAAAATTCAAATATCACTTTCGTTGAAACTCCCCGACTTAAAAGTACGGGGCTTTAGACCCAATTTTCTGGTCAAAAGGTCGATCGGGCACAAGATCGATAAATCGGGGAACTTGCAAGCCGATCAGTTAATCTGCTAAAACTAGCAAAGTTTGATGATTTCTGACACAATACTATACATGATTGCAACATCCGTTCAAATTAAACACGAAGTCAAAGACCTATCCCTCGCCCCCTTGGGAAAACAGCGCATCGAGTGGGCCGGCCGCGAAATGCCGGTATTGCGCCAAATTCAAGAACGCTTCGGTAAAGAAAAGCCCTTCGCAGGCATCCGAATTTCAGCTTGCTGCCACGTAACGACAGAAACAGCCCATTTGGCGATCGCCCTCAAACTCGGCGGTGCAGACGCTGTACTCATTGCCAGCAACCCCTTGAGCACCCAAGATGACGTAGCAGCTTGCCTCGTTGCAGACTACGGCATTTCCGTCTTCGCCTTCAGAGGAGAAGACGCAGCCACCTACGAGCGTCACGTTAACACAGCCCTCGACCACCGCCCCAACATCATCATCGATGACGGTAGCGACGTAGTAGCAGCGCTGATCCAACACCGCCCCAACCAAATTTCTGATTTAATCGGCACCACCGAAGAAACCACCACAGGCATCGTGCGTCTGCGGGCGATGTTGAAAGACGGTGTGCTGACTTTCCCAGCAATGAACGTCAACGACGCTGACACCAAGCACTTCTTCGACAACCGCTACGGCACCGGTCAATCCACCTTAGACGGAATTATCCGCGCTACCAACATCTTGTTAGCCGGTAAAAATATTGTAGTTGCAGGCTACGGTTGGTGCGGCAAAGGCACGGCACAACGGGCTCGCGGCATGGGCGCTAACGTAATTGTGACTGAAATTGATCCGATTCGCGCGATCGAAGCAGTCATGGACGGTTTCCGCGTCATGCCAATGGACGAAGCAGCCACCGTCGGAGACATTTTCATCACCGTTACGGGCAACAAACACGTCATTCGTGCCGAACATTTCGACACCATGAAAGACGGCGCAATGGTTTGCAATTCCGGTCACTTCGACATTGAAATTGACCTGAAATCCCTCGGTGCAAAAAGCACTGGCGTGAAGACAGTGCGTTCTTTCACCCAAGAATACCGTCTCAATAATGGCAAGTCGATTATTGTATTGGGCGAAGGCCGTTTGATCAACTTGGCCGCCGCCGAAGGACATCCTAGCGCCGTGATGGATATGAGCTTTGCTAACCAAGCCTTAGCCGCCGAACATCTGGTCACCAACAAAGGCAAACTAGAGCCAGGTATTCACTCAATTCCTGTGGAAGTTGACAGAGAAATTGCCCGTCTCAAATTGGAAGCAATGGGTATTTACATTGATACCTTGACTCCCGCTCAAATTGAGTACACCAACTCTTGGACTTCGGGAACTTAATCATCCTATTCTCGTTCCCAGGCTCTGCCTGGGAATGAATACAAATTACCAAATTATTAAATCAAAATGGTTGAATGGATAACTAACACAATGCAGTCCATGAGTTATCTGGGCATTGCATTATTGATGTTTTTGGAAAACCTGTTTCCCCCCATCCCCTCAGAATTGATTATGCCGCTGGCAGGATTCACCGCATCGAAAAGTAATGAGATGCAGTTAGCACCGGCGATCGCAGCAGGGGTAATCGGCACCGTTCTCGGAGCACTTCCGTGGTACTATGCGGGTAAATTATTGAGCGAAGAACGGTTAAAACATTTAGCCGACAAATACGGCAAATGGATTACTGTATCAGGTGCCGATATTGACAAAGCAAATCGATGGTTTAACAGACACGGCAACAAAGCCGTATTTTTGTGTCGCCTCGTCCCCGGAGTTCGCACCCTGATTTCCTTGCCCGCAGGCATCAACAATATGCCTTTAATTCCATTTCTGGCATACTCAACAGGCGGCACTATTTTGTGGGTTAGTTTTCTCACCTTTGCCGGATATCAACTAGGGAAACTAGGGAAAAATTATGAACTTGTAGATCAATATCTCGCTCCTGTTTCCAAAATAGTTGTCGTGATTATAGTCATCTGGTTTATTTTGTGGATTATCAAAAAGAATATGCAAAAAGAATAGAATCACAGATAAATGCAGACACCATCAAAACATCTGCGTTTATCTGCGTCCATCTGCTTCTATCTGCGGTTAAAAATTAATTATCTAAAATTTATTGAAATTTATACAGAGAATCGTGGCAAAATAAGAAGAATTGCTATCCACACTGTTAAGATATGTACGAAAAGATTGTAGCCCCCACAACTGGTTCTAAAATTACATTCAAAGACGGTTTGCCGATCGTCCCCAATGACCCGATTATTCCCTTCATTCGCGGCGACGGCACCGGCGTAGACTTGTGGCCAGCATCCCAGAAAGTCATGGATGCTGCGGTAGAAATGGCTTACGGTGGCGATCGCAAAATCAACTGGTTTAAGATTTATGTAGGTGACGAAGCCTGCGATATCTACGGTACATACCAATATTTGCCCCAAGATTCCCTAGACGCCATCAAAGAATACGGCGTCGCCATCAAAGGCCCCCTGACAACCCCCATCGGCGGCGGAATTCGATCGCTCAACGTCGCTTTACGACAAATATTCGACCTTTACGCCTGCGTCCGCCCCTGCAAATATTATGATGGCACCCCATCATTGCACAAAACACCCGAACTGCTAGACGTAATTATTTACCGGGAAAATACAGAAGATATTTACCTAGGAATTGAATGGGCAAAAGGCAGTGAAATCGGCAAAAAATTAATTGAATACCTCAATAATGAGTTAATTCCAGCCACACCAGAACACGGCAAAAAACAAATTCGCCTCGATTCTGGAATCGGCATTAAACCGATTAGCAAAACAGGTTCTCAGCGCTTAGTGCGGCGCGCCATTACTCACGCTTTGCGGTTGCCAAAAGAAAAGCAGCAAGTAACATTGGTGCACAAAGGCAACATCATGAAATACACCGAAGGAGCTTTCCGAGATTGGGGTTACGAATTAGCAACCACCGAATATCGGGCTGAGTGCGTCACAGAAAGAGAGTCTTGGATTCTCGGCAACAAAGAAAAAAATGCTGAGATTAGCTTAGAAGACAATGCCCGCCAAATAGAACCGGGATACGATGCTTTAACGCCGGAAAAACAAGCCAAGATTCGTCAAGAAGTCGCCGATGTTCTGTTTGCAATTTGGGACAGTCACGGCGGCGGCAAGTGGCAAGAAAAAATCATGGTCAATGACAGAATTGCTGATAGCATTTTCCAACAAATTCAAACTCGGCCCGGCGAATATTCGATTTTGGCGACAATGAATTTAAACGGCGATTATTTGTCCGATGCCGCCGCCGCAATTGTTGGCGGATTGGGCATGGGCCCCGGCGCGAATATTGGCGATGAATGTGCAGTTTTTGAGGCAACTCACGGCACTGCACCGAAACACGCTGGCTTGGATAAAGTCAATCCCGGTTCGCTGATTTTGTCTGGGGTGATGATGTTGGAATACATGGGCTGGCAGGAAGCGGCAGATTTGATTAAGAAGGGTTTGGCGGCGGCAATTTCTAATAGTGAAGTTACCTATGATTTAGCTCGCTTGATGGAGCCACCAGTGCCAGAACTTAAGTGTTCTGAGTTTGCGGAAGCGATTATTAAGCATTTTGCAGATTGATCTGGTAACAGAGGAAAAGGACACAACAGTGTTGTGTCCCTACCGATGATGTTTTTTTATTTTTGTGCAGCCGGAATTGCCATGCCGCGCTGTACTGCGGGACGTTCTTGCAAGGTTTCTACCCAACGTTTGAGGTGGGGGTGATTGTCGAGAGTCAATCCTTGAAATTCATAAATCGCCACCCAGGGATAGGTAGCAATGTCGGCAATAGAATATTCACCGCAGATGTATTCGTGTTTTGCTAGTTGATTGTCTAATACTCCGTAGAGTCTCAAAGTTTCTTTTTCGTAGCGTTGAATTGCGTAGGGAATTTGTTCTGGTGCAAATCGTTTGAAGTGATTTAATTGACCGAACATTGGCCCGACGCTGGCCATTTGAAACATCAGCCATTCGATAACTTGAAAGTATTTTTCTTTGTCGGTGGGTAGAAATCTACCTATTTTTTCGGCAAGATAGATCAGGATAGCGCCGGACTCGAAGATTGTGATGCCGTTATCGCGATCGACTATAGCAGGAATTTTACTGTTGGGGTTGATGGCGATGAACTCTGGGCTAAATTGGTCGTTTTTCCTGATGTCTATGACGTGCACGTTATAGGGTAAGCCTATTTCTTCGAGCATGATCGAGACTTTGCGACCGTTGGGTGTGGTAAAAGTGTAGAGGTCAATCATGAATTAGTGGTTTTTTCTCAAGAACATCAAAATTATATTATAATCGTAAAGGAATGATGATTAATCAAAATGGATATTATTGAAATTCTCAAAGACGATTATCAAAGATTTCCCCAAAATCAGACTTACAGTATTTATGCAAAAGATGTTTATTTTGAAGACCCGGTGAATCGATTTACAGGAGTCGATCGCTACCGCAAAATGATCGGGTTTATGGGGACTTTTTTTCAGGATATAAATTTAGACTTGCACGGAATTTCGCAGTCTGGAGATAGCATAGACACCCGGTGGACGCTGAGTTGGACTGCACCGCTACCTTGGAGGCCGAAAATGGCGATTCCCGGTAGAAGCGAAATGAAAGTCAACAGTGATGATTTAATTGTTTCTCACATCGATTACTGGAACTGTTCGCGGTTGGATGTGCTCAAACAATTAGTATTTCCAGTCAAGACTACAGAAAAATCATAGATAGAGTCTTATTTTTATGGAGTTAAACCCAAACTTAACCTCACTTCTTGCCGGATTTCTTTACAAAAATTCAATGCTTGACGTGCTGTATCCTTATCAGCAGAAGCCCCTGGATAACGATAAGCAACCGCAAAAGCAGTTAACGCTAAAAGTTTCTGGCGAAAAACATCCCATGCAGGCTCAATAGGTAAAAGCAAATCTAATAAAAATGTCAAATTATGAGTTTTACTGAAAGCAATTCCTGCTTCTTGCAAACGCGCTTTCAGATATTTCTCGATACACTGTTGAGCGTGAAAACACGCCGCATCATAGTTGGGAGATTTCCTCGCTCGCAATTCCCGCAAAGCAGTAGTAAAATCCCCTTCAGCTTTATTAACCCATTCAACTGTTAGCTGATTCATAAATTACCTTTCCTTTTTCCATAATCTCGCGCAGAAAAAAATCATTCCAGGCAAGGCGCTGGTCTATTTCTAGAGGAGTTCTGACTAATAAATCTATGGCAAACTTTGGTTGAATTTTATTTAAGATTTCCCAAGTTTTGCGAAAACTGCTACCCTCATAAGGCAAAATGACTAACAAATCTACATCCGAGTCATCTTGAGGATTTCCATAGGCGTAGGAGCCAAATAAAATGATTTTGTCCGGCTTGAATTCATCATAAATCGCTTTACTTATCTGCACGATTTTTTCCATATCTATCATTGTCAATTGACCACTCCTCTTTCAATGGTGTTTTGATCCTGACTGCTTCTGGACTCAGTAACTAATTACGATCGCTCCTAATTATATCGTTCTAGCACTAACTACTCCCGTTTCCTGTTCTACATATTCTAATCTTTTAGGATGGATGAAACTCAAACTAATATTGTCCTGAGAGACTCCCATCTCTACGAGTTCTGCGACTAATGGATCTTCCGTGTCATTACACTCAATAAAAATGCGATCGCCAACAATATCAATATGTACAGCACATTGATGGATGCGCTTATACTCATGCCATCCCACCCATAAAGCCATGTAGTGCATTCGTTCATCGTCAAAAATTAGCTCTATTTTAGAATCCTCATCTTTGAGAGATTCATATTGGGAGAGAAGTTTTTTAACACATTGCTGATAAAACTCTAGGGAAATTTCCATAATAATTCCTCCTGAGAAAAAGAGAAAACAATTAATTTTAACTGAAACTTCTTAATCGCAACTTTTCCAACTTGTCGGCTAAATATATTCTCAAAAGCATCAATGGGAACTGCTAAGTAAAGTTCTCTATCCGGCTCCTGTATTTGTAATAATTCTTGATAGATTCCATACTGACCGATCGCTCTTTCTAGTTCTGTCACTTGGGAATCTGCAATAAAACTCTTGATTTCTACTGCAATTTTTTCACGACTTTTCTCGGCAGCGATCGTTCTTTGGACCCCCAAATCGATCAAAAGTTTAGGATCGGATTGCAGAAAATAAGGATCGTGCGAGATTGTCCATCCTTCTCGGATGAGAGCATATTTAACTACATCATGATAGGTATCTCTTCGAGACATATTGAACGTTAACTTACAAAAATTAAGGGCGATCGCTTTTAAAGTTTAGTATAACATAGCTCAAATACGATCGCCCTTTAAGCCCAACACATCTATTGACATCGCACAGATTTAGTGCAGCGTGGGTATTTGCGTCTTTCTGGTGGCTACTTGTCGCCCAAATTAATTCCCCTACTAAATTAATCTCCGTTACATAACGTTACAATATATAAGTGAACAACATTCAAACGAGCTAAACAATCAATGCGCTTAATATTAATGACCGGCAAGGGTGGCGTCGGCAAAACCTCCGTAGCCGCCGCCACAGGGCTGCGATGCGCCGAATTGGGATACAAAACCCTAGTGCTGAGCACCGATCCCGCCCACTCCCTAGCCGACAGCTTCGACATCGAACTCGGACACGATTCGCGGCTAGTGAAACCGAATTTGTGGGCAGCAGAATTAGACGCTCTCAGGGAATTAGAAGGCAATTGGGGAGCAGTGAAACGCTACATTACTCAAGTTTTGCGCGCCCAAGGACTCGACGGCGTGCAAGCTGAAGAATTAGCCATACTTCCAGGAATGGATGAAATCTTCGGTTTAGTGCGAATGAAACGGCATTACGACGAAGGCGAATTCGATGTTTTAATTATCGATTCGGCTCCAACTGGTACTGCATTGAGACTACTAAGTTTGCCCGAAGTTGGCGGCTGGTACATGAGAAAATTTTACAAGCCGCTGCAAGGCATATCCGCTGTCCTTCGACCTTTCGTTGAACCTATTTTTAGACCAATTGCGGGTTTTTCTTTGCCAGACAAAGAGGTGATGGATGCACCTTACGAATTTTACGAACAAATTGAGGCTTTGGAAAAGATTTTAACTGACAATACTGTAACTTCGGTCAGGTTAGTTACTAATCCCGAAAGAATGGTAATTAAAGAATCTCTGCGCGCTCATGCCTATTTGAGTTTGTACAATGTAGCCACAGATTTAGTCGTAGCAAACCGGATTATTCCCGAAGAAGTAACCGATCCATTTTTCAAACGATGGAAAGAAAGCCAGGAGCAGTACCGTCAGGAGATTCACGAAAATTTCATGCCACTCCCTGTTAAAGAAGTGCCGCTTTATTCCGAAGAAATGTGCGGTTTGCCAGCTTTGGAACGCTTGAAAGAAACGCTTTATGCAAATGAAGATCCTAGTCAAATATATTACAAAGAAAATACGATTAGGATTGTTCAGGAAAATAATCAATATAGTCTTGAACTGTATTTGCCGGGAATTGCTAAGGATCAGATTCAGTTGAGCAAAACCGGAGATGAGTTGAATGTTCGGATTGGGAATCACCGCCGTAATATGGTTTTGCCACAAGCTTTAGCGGCGCTGCAACCTTCGGGGGCGAAGATGGAGGATGATTATTTGAAAATTAAGTTTGCTTAACGAGACTTACACAGGCACGCTATCTAGTGTGCCTGTGTAACGAAGAAATTAGGACACGGTAGTACTCATTGGTGTCAACTTAAGCTGTTAGCCCGCCAAGTCCGCCAGGGGTTAAAACCCCTGTCTAATAGCTAAAGTCCTCTGAAGAGGACTGAAGAAATCATGAGTCCTCTTCAGAAGACTTTCGCTTTGAGGCAGGGGTTTCAGCCCTTGCCGGACTATTGGTTGTACCTTAAGTTGACACCTATGGGCACTGCCGTGTCCTCTATATCATTCCGACACAGCTTTCTACCA
The DNA here is from genome assembly GCA_043742065.1 of Oscillatoriales bacterium. Taxonomy (GTDB): domain Bacteria; phylum Cyanobacteriota; class Cyanobacteriia; order Cyanobacteriales; family Microcoleaceae; genus Microcoleus. Next base: position 2,397 of record JAYTZD010000503.1, on the reverse strand, counting down.
ACTGAAAATCAGTGGTAATCCGGGTCGGAAATCTATCTGCTGCCCTTGCACTTCTCCATCAAACCCAAGCTGAATACAATAGTCTGCTCCAATACTTAGCTTGATTAGTTTGGTGTCAAGTACAGCTTGAAATTCTGGCGATGGGCTATTTGGCACAGGACTAACTAACTCGATACGAGTGATTTCGCGCCAACCAATAGGATGCTCTAGAGGCTGCGCCTTTTCGGCAGGAAATCGATCTGGACGTTTGCCAAATGGGATCTGGAACAGCATTGGCTCAGTTAACACATCGCTATTTGTTGCCACTGCAATACTGATTGTTTCAGGCAAATAAGGTGGATGATAGTCCCAACTGGGAAATGCAATGCGATCGCCAGAATCACTGGTAGGACGCAGACAAATCCCAAACGGACAGGCATCATGTTGCCGATTTGTCGATCGCTCCCAAAGACGAGTGCGATGAATTTGTGCGGATTTCGCTTCTTCTGGAGCGTGAACCCACAAGAATTCCAGCATAGCGTTGTGGAAAAAGAAACTGCGATTGGCGGTGCCTTGTCCGAGATGTGTCCTAGAGGCTCCCTCGGTTAAACCAAATGAGATGAGGCGATCGGCTTCAATAGCGCCTATATCAGTAAAGATAAAGAGATGGTCAAATTCAAATGCCATAGCTTTAAAAGGATTTAAGGATTAAATGGACGCAACTTTCCAAGTGTCGTTATGTCGTTATAAAGCTGTGCCTCGCTCTGATATGCCAGCTTTTGCACTTGGAGAATTGCTGCTGCATCTTCAGGTGAAATGTGTGTGATGTTTTTCATAATCGTGTATCATAACAGACCATAACTCTTCGCGAACTCCAACGAAATGTCTGGGAGATTGCGAAGCATATCATCCCATGTATTTTGTCGTTGCAATGCTTCTATAACGACTTGAAGCGGCTCTGAGAATATGGCTGGAAAATCCGCCTCTTCAGGAAACTGAATCTTAAACGCTAACTGTTCTTGAGGTGGAGTGAATTGAGCGTTGACTCCTTCTTTATTACCTCTGGCATCAACCCGATACCAACCAACTTCAGGCAAATTGATAGCATTCAACCCATGCAAGCAGTAAGGCGCGCCTTTATTATCAATACTCAACCGCTGGTAACAAAGACCTGCCGGAATTTCATTGGCTCTTAGTAACGCTGCTAACAAGTGACTTTTGGCATAGCAATATCCTGTTTTGTGCTGAAGAACGTCTGAAGCTCGACAGGTAACAGGACTCATTTGATAGTCATAACTGTGACGAATTTCATCTCGCACCCACTCAAAACACGCTTTTGCGATCGCACTTGGTGTCTGATGTCCTGATGCGATTTGTTTGGCACATTCCATAATTTCAGGATTCTGCGAATCAATAAATTCACTCACTTTCAAGTATTGTTCCATTTCTATAACTGTGCAAATGTTTCAGGATCGAGTTGAACTGGCATAGTAATAGCCGACTGAGGCATTCGTAATTGCCCTCTAGTAAAGAACTCTTCCGACAATGGTGGAATATCGGAAGTATCGATATCTTCATCGATCATTGCGTCGATTCTAACCCAGTCGGTTTTTGAGGTATTGTTCATAGCGTTTGCGTTCATAAGAATTAAAGTTCGATCGCCCTTCGCTTACCCTGACTAAAATCATACTCTATTCTTCCTACTACTGGCTAGACACAATTAACAGGATTTAGCATGAACGACTTCGTTTAATGCCTCATTAATCACTGCATCACTGACACCTAGACGCTTTAAACTTGCTACCAAGGCTGTCACTGTATCACTTTCAAATCGTTCTAGATCGACGCGCAAACCTTGACCAATATAAGCACGAATTAATGGCTGATAACCCGAAAGACCCAACAATGGTGCAACTTTCTTGAGGTCTTCCACAACATCTTCGGGCATACGGATCGTCACGCTAGTCATTGGACGGTTGCGGTTTAATCGCTGCTTTAATGCTTCAACTTTCATACTCTGCCCTCTCCTGACGAGTTGCTTTACGTGCTGAAATAATCCGAATGACATTCTCTTCACGCTCAATGTGAACCACATACAGTAGATTCCACCGACTATCTAGGCTAATCACAGCATAGGGAAAGGGATGAAAAGAATTAGACCTTCATATTCATCAGGCTGACTGCAACAAATAAATAGTTCTAAATCATCAATGATCTTACCAATGGGTGCTGTTGCGATAACCTCAACAACTCCAAGCATAGGTAGTCCTTGATTGACTCGTTCGTAGGCATACATCGTAATAGTGGCTACATCATGGGTAAGTAAGATGCGTCCCTCATTAGCCGCCCATTCTAAAATATCTGGATCGTCAGTGTGAATCAGTCCTACATCTTGGACACGAACAATATCCAATTCAG
>JAYTZD010000502.1:0-10917 GCA_043742065.1 Oscillatoriales bacterium | reverse complement strand
TGTTAAACGCTGCGGTGGCGAAGATATTTGGCGGGTCACTGCCTGAGAAAATAGCTCGATGCCTGGGATTCTATTGATAACATACATTGCCTCTTTCTGTAATCCAGATAGGGGCTTTGTATGTTTGAGGCTAATTTTTTGACTTCCTGTTTTGGTTGAAGAGCGCTCAATCCGATCGTGGTACGATCGCACTTTCGTAGAAATAGCGATCGCCCTGTTAAATTTAACTAAGTGTGAATCACTTTGGCTAAAGAAGGTGGTGCTGGTGGAGACTGAGAGGAACGGGGAATATAGGTAGGTTTAGGACGACAAGCTTCTATAATTTCGTTCCGAAACTGGTTAATTTTATCATTTTTCGTACAAAACAGAATGAGATTATTTCTACTCGTGTAAATGGCAATATAACGCTGTTTTACCACAAAAGCCAACACAATGAAGATAATACCAATGAAAAAGAAACCGAGGGTTAAAATTCCGAGTACGAGTAGCCACCAAGTACAGCCTTCCCCAATTTCAACTGCTTTAACATTTTGAATGGGAATGACAATTTCTTTGATTTCTAAGCCAAAAAATGAAGTAAAATTTCCTTGTAAGGTGTCCCCAACAATTTTAAGAGTTACCGTACCACTGGTTCGGACGGGAACTGCACCGACTAATTGACCGGGAATACCACTAATTTGCGTAACTGATTTAGACTTCATTTTATTTGATTATTGTTGTACTAAAAATGACAGGTTTCGTACAGTATTTGTTTTAGATGTTGCTTCCTGTTGCCTTATTCAAAAATATTATAAGACAAGTATTTGGAATAAACAATTAGGCAATGGTGTAGAAGTAGCCTCGACCTTCTTTACTTAAACTTGCCTTACCTAATGCCACAAGTACCACTAATGCTTCCTGAGCGTAGTAGTCAATTTTATGACCAGAGTCATAGGGGAGATTCAAGTTTTTAGCGACTGGCTGGAGAACGGTAGCAGCATCTTTTGGTGTAACTTTACAACCCTTAAGTTTGTTGTATAGATACTCGACAGCTTTGTCAGGAATGTCGTAAGAGTAAGTTACTTGTTCTCTATTTTGATTGATTTGCTCTACTCGGTAAGAATCCTCTTGGTAGTAGACTCGGTGACTGTTACGCAGTTCGACTTGTCCAATAAACTTAATCAATGGTTTCTCCTGTTTTAGTTGAGCGATCGCATTTTTATAACTTCGTTTTGTAGCGGTAAGGTGGGCATTGCCCACCTACAGATAGAGCTTGTGCGTAAATCCTGTTCGTATTTAGAAAGAGATGGTTTACGAAGCCTAATTATACCTATCTATTAACGGCCCAACTCTTCGTCAAGTTTGCGTTTCATGTCCCCAGAGATAGGTAAATTCCGAATTTCTCCGCACAGACGCGATTTTGATTCTCCGTTTTGAAGGCGCTGTCTGTAAATCCCAATTAGCACTGATTCAAGACCATACTTAGACAACATTTCTGTAGCTAAACCGATGATTCCAAGCAGCGCAATTCCGCCTAACATACCTGCTGGGCCACCTAACGTTGCTAAAGCTGCTGTAATTGCAGCCGCACCTGCTAAACCTGTAGTTGCCATCACCATTAACAGCATAATTGCGGGTAATCCCAGTGCTGCTGCTTTTCTAACAAATTCATCCATTTTGCGATCGCTCCGTGTTTATAAATTCAAAGTTTTTTATGGGTATTAGCAACCACAGGTTACATTGAAGAACGAAACCCAATGTTAATGATTGCTTTGCGTTGGGCGAAGGGAAGCGTAGGGTTCACTTCCTTCTACCCAACCTACGGGGTGTTCGCTAATTCTGATTCGTCTTCCGATTTATCTCGGACTCTGAAATAGTAAAAAAGATTAGCAACAGCCAAATCAGACGCTTTCTCCAAATTCGACGCTACTAAACTTTTATGAGCCGCTATTTTCCCTTGCTCGATGATATAATCTTCGTAATCTTGACGCTGCTGCCGATCGAGCATTAGTTCCAGTTGACTGCGAAGCGCATAGAAATGAGACTTGGGCCGCAAATTTTCATAAAATAACTGTTCATCGGGTATCGCTAAAGCTGTTGTGGCTGATTTTTTATCCCCAATAACAGCTAAGTTTGATTTACTTAAATCAGCACTCTGTAACTGCTTTAACTCACTTTGCGGCAAAGATTTTATCCAGTCAATCTGATTTTGCCAAATGTCTAATGCGGCTAAATCGTGATTGTGAATCCGTGTGATTTCTGGGAAGAGAAAATCTAGTTCGTCATCTGAGTCGCAGTCGGCAATTACTGTTAAGCCATCTTGACGGATTTGTTGTTGTAGTTGAGAGATCCGATCGCCCGCAGCACCAAATTCATTTTGCACCTGATACGTGCCGATAATACTTTGCTCGATCGCCCAACTGCACTCTAACCGACGCAACTGTCCCGCCGCACAAGTTTCTGCCAACAAGTGCGGGTTTCTGTATGTTGCTAAAGCTTCAAACAGCATCCCCCGCACTTCAACAATCTCCGCTTTTCTGAGGTGAATATCTTTTAACTGCAAAGCCGATCCCATTCGTTTAATTGCATTATCAAATAACTCGTAAGCCTGCCCTAACACTAGGCGATGGTGGTCAAATTTTATATCTGCAACCGCTTCGGCAATTACTTTCTTAATTGCCGCGATGTCCCCTTTCACAACTTTATCTAAGATGATGAATCCTTTGTCTACTTTAACTTCCAGCCTCTCAACCGCTTTTTTTAGTTTCAATGTCTGGTGCAAATTCACCGCTGACAAGGCTACTCCGGCGAAAGTTCCGACACCAATGACGGCTGTTGTCACTTGCAGCACGCCCATACTGGCTTGGACAGCTTGAAAGCCCATTTCGACGGCTTTAAAGCCCTTGTGCGTTTCGTGCATCTGGAAGCCGCCCAGGATAAGCTGCATGGGCAATACTAAGGGGGAGAGAGGGCCACTACTGAGAGCCACATCCATAGCATCAGCCAGAAAGTGGCTATTATTGAGGGCCGCGCCAACGGCATGAGCTACAAACTTTCCCGTCTCTGCATCCCTCGCCATGCCGATCGCCACCCCAGCAGCATTAAACACTGGTAAGTACACACCAGCCGCTATTCCAGCCTGTATCGCTGCGGGAAATACAAAGTTCATCATCAATTTTTATCCAAGTAGCATTCGAGAGAACAACTCATCTATTATAGTAATGTAAACGAAAAAAAATCTGTAGCTCTGCAAATGGACACTTCAGTAATTAGTCCCCAAACAGTTGAGCTGATTTCCCGACTGACTGGGCAAAAACTGCACCAAGAAGACATCACTCCCCCTGTACTCTTTTTGGCGGTGCTGATCACGGTGTTGCTGGGAGTCATCCATGCCGATGGTACTGTTAGCGCTGAGGAAACGCAGCGACTGCGGAATTTGATGGAACTTATCCCCGCTAACCACAGTTTTCGCCAATTGGTAATGCCCATAGTTAACTGCGTGGAAGAACAGGAAATTTACAAAAAAATCCAGGAGTTGCTGGCGCTGACAGCGTGCTTTTCTGAGGAGGAAAAACTGCTGCTGATTAGTTTTGGCTATCAGATGTCAGCAGCAGATGGAACAATGGACGATCGCGAAACAGGATATTTGACACTTATCGGTAACAGACTGGAAATTGATTCCCGATACTTGGCAGTTTTGGAAGCGAGTTTTAATAATCAAACAATCAACGATACAGCAGCTTTAGCAGAAGTCCACTCGTTACTCGATCCAGCACAATTTCAATCTCTCGATTCTTTGTTTGTCCGTGCTGCTAGTCACATTATTGAAGATTTACCGGCCAAACCGCAATATAAAAAAAATCAACTGGATTCAGTCCAGATTATTGAAGATTCACCAGCAGAACTTGAACAGGAAAAAAATCAACTGGATTCAGTTCAGATTATTGAAGATTTACCAACAGAACTTAAACTGCCAAACAATCAAAATCATTCCGTATCCTCATATCAGGAGTTGCAAAAATTTCAACAGTATCGTCAAGAATTGAACGCTGTTTGTAAGACACTATCTTCAACTCTGCGAGATGGAAGCGATCGCAACGTGCTATCTCCTACTTTAATAGAAGAAGTAACAAAAGAATCTCGCAACTTGCAATCTCAGCGGTTTCGTGTGGCTGTTGTCGGCGACTTTAGTAAGGGCAAATCAACCTTACTAAATGCTTTGGTGGGCGAGAAAATCCAACCAGTGAGGGCTACTCCCTGTAGCGGTACGGTGACTATTTTGAAATATGGCTCGAAGCGGCGGGTTATTTGTCACTACAAAAATGGATGTAAGGAAGAGATTTCGCCGGACGAATATAAAGAGAAAGCTGCTATTTCTAAAAAGGCGGCTTCTGGTTCTATTGCAGATGAAATAGCCAAATCGGAAATTGCAGAAATCGTTTTTGAGCATCCCGAATTAGAGTTGTGCAGCAATGGCGTAGAAATTATTGATACTCCCGGATTGAACGAAGAAGCGGAACGCGCAGTGGCGACTCAGCAAGTTCTGAAAACGGCTGATGCAGTTATTTTTTTGACTCAGGCTAACAATGTTTTAACAAAGACAGAAGAAGAACTGCTTTTGTACTTGAAAAAAGAATTGAATTATGGTAAAGAAGATGAAGGTGCAAGAAACATTTTTATTGCAGTGAATTTTTTCGATTGGCTGGAGAGTGAAGAGGATCGCCAGGATGTAAAAGAAAGGGTAGAAACAATTGTTAATGGGGCAAAACCAATTATTGCTGGTGAAAACCGGATTCATTTTATTTCGGCTAAATCAGCACTCGATGCTATTTTAAATGGGACGGAAAGTGAGTATGTCAAATCTTTTCAGGATTTCACCAAATCTCTCGAACAATTTTTGATAGAAAAACGGGGCGCGATCGCACTTCAGGAATCTGCCGCAGGAATTAAGCAAATCATTGACACTGGTTGTGAGGAATTGAATCAATACCAGAAAATGTTAGAGGGCAAATTGACACTTCCTGAAGCAGATAAACAGAAAATATTTGAACAAATGGCGGAAGTAAGCGGCCGCGATATGACAATTAGACTCTTAGCAAAAAAACTGAGGGAGGAATGTTTAGAAGAAAGTCATGAATCTTGGAACGAATGGTTGAAAGAATTAAAAGAACGGATTATTTTAAAAAGTGCTGGCTGGACTTCTAAACATTCGCACCTTTTAAGTCAAGATCAGCTAATTAAAGATTATGCTAATCAATTTGTTCGAGAATTAACACAAGATATTAATTTCTATACTAATCACAAACTCTCTGAAATTGTGAAACAAAAAATGGGCGTTTTAGATAACCAAATTCATGATAATCTTGAACCGATTTGTGAACAATTTGAACTTTTTGATAGGCGACTTAATACTCGCCTTTTTACTCAATTTAGGGACTTTGCAACATCAGGTAATCGGGGTGGAATTAGGATAACTGGAATCGGAATTGCTGCATCAATTAGCGATATAGGTGTAGACGTAGGCGGATTCGTGGGCGGCACTTTGGGGATTGGTGCAGCAGTTGGTGCTGCGTTGTTTTTTTTGACTGGAGTTGGTACTATTCCAGTTATTTTGGGTGCTTTAGCTGCGTCTGCTGGTGGAGGTTTGGGCTTGATTCAGTTAGATGGCGATGCAGTTAAAGGTCAAATAAAGCAAAAAGTTTGTGAGTTGGGTTTTCAACAGTTCGAGGAATCTTCACAGTCTATTTTTATTAAAAATATACAAGAAAAAATTATTGCAGTATTTGAAAAAAGAACTGAGGTTACTAGCGATGTGATGTCAAAAGCGATCGCACTGTGGGAGAATTTATTAGAACAGCAGGAAAAGCGCGATCGACAAAATCAAGCAGAATGTGAAACTGAAAAAGTTTGGCTGGCTGACAAACGTCGGGAACTAGAACAGGTACAAAATCAAATTCAAACAATCTTAAATCAAAGTGGTCGATAGTAAAGACTGCAAAATCTCGACTTACCTAACTTGACACATTGGCTTAATTGATAGTTTTTACCTCACTTTTCGAGAGCCGTTTTTCAATCAAACCCAATCCAAAATCAGCAGCTAGCGCCATCAAAGCAGCAGGAATTGCCCCAGCAAAAAGTAACTGATTATTCACTGTCGCCACACCCCGAAAAATAAACACTCCCAAGCCGCCGGCACCGATCGCAGCAGCAATCGTTGCTAGCCCGATCGCAATTACCGCAGCAACTCGCACACCAGCTAAAATCACCCCCATTGACAACGGAATTTCCACTTGAAACAGCAATTGCCAATCCGTCATGCCCATGCCTTTCCCAGCTTCGCGAATCGCAGGATCGACACCAATAATACCTGTATAAGTGTTGCGGATAATTGGTAGCAGAGAATACAGAGTCAGCGCAATGATTGCTGTGCGATCGCCTATGCCGCCTATAATCGGTACTGGAATTAGTAAGCCAAATAATGCTAAACTGGGAATTGTTTGCATGATATTAGCAAAACCCAAAATAGTCTTTTTAAACTGAGGTTTTCTAGTGATTAAAATACCGAGGGGAATACCCAATGCAATCGCGATCGCAATTGCAATTGTTACTAAGTATAAGTGTTCGAGCGCGCGCTGAATAATTTCTGAGCCATAACGATTTATAAATTGTATCATTGATGAATTATCCAGTTCCAGGTAATTGCAAACATTCCAAAAAAGCGATCGCCTCGGGTTGCTGAGATTTCATAAAATCATTGGGAGAAGCCAACTCAACCAACCTTCCATCTTGCATCAAACCAATTCTAGAAGCTAACAAAAAAGCTTCTTGAATACTGTGAGTCACGAAAATCACTGTTTTGCCCAGTTGCTGCTGCAATTGATTGAATTCCCGCTGCAATTCTAGGCGAGTAATCGGGTCTAAAGCACCAAATGGTTCATCCATTAATAGCATGGGAGGGTCAGCGGCCAGCGCCCTAGCAACACCGACTCGCTGTCGCTGTCCGCCGGATAATTGGCTGGGATAACGTTTGGCGAAGTGCTGGGGGTCGAGGTTGACTAATTCTAGCAGTTGGTGGACGCGAGATTGAATGCGATCGCGCTCCCAGCCTTCCAATTTTGGCACTAAACCGATATTTTGCTCGACTGTAAAATGGGGAAATAAACCGATTTCTTGAATGACATAGCCAATTTTTCGTCGCAGTTGAATGGAGTCCCATTGAGTTGTCGGTTTTCCCATGACAGTAATTTCGCCGCTGCTTGGTGTCAGCAGGTTGTTAATCAATTTCATGGTAGTAGTTTTGCCGCTACCACTGCGTCCTAGCAATACTAAGACTTCTCCTTGTAAGACTTTGAAATTGAGGTTTTCTACTAAGTTTCGGCGGTTGAGGCGATATGTGACGTCGAAGCATTGGACAGCAGTTTCATTGTTGGAAGGCATGGGTAGTTTCAGTGATATTGGTTTTTATCATTGGTTAAGAACAGGCAAGATGCCTGTTCCACAAATAGTTGATTTGATTGTGGAGTCACCGAATTTTAGATTTTAAATTTGCGATTTTGGATTGAAGATTCAAAATCGCAAATTTAAAATTAATTGACAAGCCCCTGACTTTAGGCATGGGTTAATCTAAAATCAAAATTCTAAAACCCAAAATTGACTGATTGATTTTGCCATTCTAATAATAATGCTCGACATTGGAGACAAGTTAATTTTTTTAGTAATTCACTAACTCCGGCTGGTTTGATAGAATATGTAGCACCTATAAGTTCGGGATTTACTGTTATTTCAGAGTGCAATTCTGCGACAAAACCATAGAGTTTTTGATTAGAAAATGAACTGTTAATTGCCCATCCGATCGCGTTTAGTGGCCGGATATGTGCGATCGCACTTTCTGACACTCCTAATTCCTTCTTGATTATAGCTGGAACTGCTGCCGCTGCTGTTGAGTCGGCAGGTACACGACCGCCGGGAAAATCGAGGGTTGCCTCTCCTACACCGGGGCGATACATCGGTGCGGGAAACAGGAATTTGTCAGCTTGAATTGTCAAAACCACCACTGAATCTGCCCTTTCTACCCGCCAATATTCGAGAACTTGCCCTTCACCAGTTTCGAGATGTTCGCCGATGAGTTTTACCCAGTCAGAGTTGATTTCTACAAAGCGGTCTAGAGTTTTCCAGTCGGGTTTTTTAACGGCATTCATTCGTACTTTTTTGTAATAAAATTAGATGTTTTTGTGATGGTAATTGATTATTGGCGATCGCAGGTTTATAGGTACTATCAATATCCCCGTAGGGACACGGCACTGCCGTGTCCCTACAAGACCTGTTTTGCTCCGGTTTTTGGATCTGATCTGTAAAGTTTTACTACAATCATGCACATTTTTAAAGTTAAATCTGTAACATAGACTACATAAACAATTTTCTGCGCCTTCGCCCTGCGTTGTTGCAAGCCCTGGTGCAGACTCATCCCTCGATAGGAGGTTTGAAGATGAAACTAGAAACAGATATTCGTACTTGGTTGCCTAAATTGCGTCAAGGAAGTGTCACAAGTGGAAGCTGGTGGGAAAAATTGGCATCGAATCCCGCAGCACCAACACCCAAATTTTCCGCTTCTACCTGGGTTAAATTATTCAATCCGCCAACAGCATTCAGCTTTGACGAAGCATGGCTTTTGTGTGAGTGCTCCGAGGAAAAATGGCTGGCTTGGATTCCTGACTACGGCGAAATTTTGCTCAATACAAATGAATTTTGCGCCACTTGATCGGACTAGCAACCTAAAAACCCGGTTTCTCGCGCATCCACGTAAAATGACACAACTACCTTCAGAAACCGGGTTTTTGCCTCCTTGATATCAATTCAGGTTCCACGAGCGAGATGATAGTTCGGAGACGGCTTTTGGAGTGTCCCTACCCCAAAATAATCAGGTAGGGAAACGGCACTGCCGTCTCCTAATTTCGGGTAATATTAATTCCGATGCTATTGATATTCATTGAAATTTAGCAAACAAAAAGAGCAATAGCTTTTCCATTGCTCTTTTTGTTCAAGAATGCCCTTGATTTTTGGTTCTCAGAAAGCAGAATCTGCTCGCTTATTTGCAAACAGCACGGTTATTGGCGTTTCTCACAATCGTGCCTGCTTTGCCATCAAACAAAACTGGATTTTTGGTACTAGCACGAATCAAGCGCGGTTTTTTGACCATGCATTCTTTCACTGCTGCTGCCCAGGTATTGAGAGCCGAAGTGTATTCTGAGCGTGTTGCTGGGGCGCGAAACTCATCGGTAATTAAGTAATCGCTGGTGACGCCAGTGTCAGTAGCAACATTGGTAATAATTGGAAAATCAAAGGCTCTGGGCAAGGTTCTGTCAGGTATTGCGCCCGGCAGGACTTGATACTTCATTGAGCTGCCTTTATAGTCAAAACGTACTTCTACAGGTTTGCTTTGAGCAAAGCTTGGCATCGGCAAGCTGGCTACTACAACAGTACAGATACTCCAAAATAATTTCGATTTCATTAGATTCAGCTCCTCAACATTATACGACTAGAACTACTTAGGTGGACTCCACAAACCTGAGCTTATAATTATCAACGAATTGTTGATAGTGAGCTTTTGATTGTGAGTTTAACCCACTTAGTTTATGACTATACATCCTCAAAAAGTTTTAAACGGGTTTTCCAGAACCACTGTAAAATGGTTTCAGTTGAGTTAGATATTTACACACCTGAAGTTGTTACAGCTTTGGGGACTGGGTTTTACCAGGATTATTGATTTTTGATGGATGCCTTTTGGAACTTTATCAAATTTTGTCTCAGATATCAAGCTTTGTGAAGCAGATATCGATTTTTAACGCTGGTTGATTATGGCTCAAGGTTTGAGTGTTATTTGCTATACCTTATTTCTTGATAAAATTGTCGTTTTAGCACTTTCAAGGGACAATGGGTGGAGAAGGAGCTTGAATATTGGTGGTTTTAGTGGAAGATAGCAAGATTATAGACTTATCAGAAATTATGAGTGTTCCCGTGGCTCCTGCGGGTTACAAATCGGGCTTTGTGGCGATTGTCGGCCGCCCGAATGTGGGCAAGTCCACGCTGATGAATCTGTTGGTGGGGCAGAAAATTGCGATTACTTCGCCGGTTTCTCAGACGACTCGGAATCGACTGCGCGGTATTTTGACGACGGATGAGGCGCAGATAATTTTTGTGGATACTCCGGGAATTCATAAGCCTCATCACCAACTGGGTAAGGTTTTGGTGCAGAATGCTAAAACGGCGATTCGATCGGTCGATTTAGTGTTATTTGTGGTGGATGGCTCGGTGGAGTCTGGTGGGGGCGATCGATATATTGTCGAAATCCTCAGCAATACGGAAGTTCCGGTGATTTTGGGGCTGAATAAGTTGGACGAACAGCCGCCTGATTGTGTGTTAATCGATCGCACTTATGAGCAAATTGTCAATCCTCAGTGGCCTGTTGTCAAGTTTTCGGCTCTAACTGGCGAGGGTGTGGAGTCGCTGCAAAAGTTGTTAGTAGAACATTTGGAGGTTGGGCCTTATTACTATCCGCCAGATTTGGTGACTGACCAGCCGGAACGCTTTATTATGGGTGAGTTGATTCGGGAACAGATTTTGCTGCTGACGCGGGAAGAAGTGCCGCATTCAGTCGCAATCGCGATCGAAGTTGTGGAAGAAGAACCGAAAATTACTCGCATTCTCGCTTCAATTAACGTCGAACGGGATTCCCAAAAAGGTATTTTAATCGGTAAGAGTGGCGCTATGCTGAAGGCGATCGGCAGTGCAGCCCGCGAACAGATTCAAAAGTTGATTGAGGGTAAGGTATATTTAGAGCTCTTTGTCAAGGTGCAGCCGAAATGGCGGCAGTCTCGGACTCGTTTAGCAGAATTGGGCTATCGGGTGGAAGAGTAAAACTTTGGCGGTTTGCGGGATGTT
>JAYTZD010000501.1:0-5469 GCA_043742065.1 Oscillatoriales bacterium | reverse complement strand
GGGTGCGAAACTCGTGGGAAACCATTGTCACAAATTTAGCTCTGAGTTCTGAAAGTTCTTTTTCTCGTGCCAATGTTTTGAGGATTTCGGATTCTGCTCGTTTGCGATCGCTAATATCCCGTGCTTCAGCAATTAGCATCAAAACTTGTCCTGTCTCATTTTTAACTGGCTTGAGTGAGAAATCAACCGTTACAATTTGGCCGTTATTTCCTAATAAGTCAAATTCGCTGCGGAAGAACTCACCCATACCAGCTTTGGCGAGTCCTTGTTTTAATTGTGCTTTGGCATTTGGTGACTGTTGCCAAATCGGTTGTTCCCAAACTGGACGGCCCACAATGTTTTGCGATCGCATTCCTGTAAACTGAAGAGCTGTCTCGTTCACTTCTAGCACAATTCCGTCGGGAGTCAGTAGCTTTGTGAGCTGAAATGAGGAGTCGAAAATCGCCCGAAAACGTCGCTCGCTTTCTCTGAGCATTTGAAAAGTTTGAGAACGTTCGATCGCGTAACGGATTGTCCGCACTAATAATTGGGTGGTAATTCGACCTTTGACAATGTAGTCTTGAGAACCCAAGCGAACTGACTTCAGTCCGATCGCCTCATCGTCCAAGCCAGTCATTACCACCATTGCTGTATCCGGGGCTACTTCTCGCAAGCGAGTTAGGGTTTCCAAACCGTGGCTGTCGGGCAAAGAAAGGTCAAGTAAAACTATATCAAAGGGCTGTTTGCTCAACTGTGCGATCGCGGAATGCAGGAACTCAACAGACACAAGTTCCCACTCCACTCCTACAGATACTTCTAATAGTTCTGCAAGCAAATCAGCATCAGCCGGATTGTCTTCTACCAACAGAATTTTAATCCACATAACTTTGACGTTCTTTCTCCTCAGATATGAACTCTGCAAATATCATAGGAAATTTTGGGGCTTTTCTTCTATTTTTAACTTTAAAATTATAGTTTGGCAAGTGTCACCACCGCCCACCAGAACTCCTCAAGCAATTACATTACAGGAAGTTTAACGACTGTTAGCCAGAACTCCTCAATCAACTTAACTACCTTAGTAAATTGTAATAAATCTACTGGTTTTGTAATGTAACAGTTGGCGTGGAGCGAGTAGGATTTGATAATATCCTCTTGGGCTGACGAAGTGGTGAGAATCAATACTGGAATTAGTTTTAAATTTGGGTCTGTCTTAATTTCTTGGAGCACTTCTACACCGCTTTTTTTCGGTAAATTCAAATCTAGCAAAATTAAGTCGGGACGCGGTACTGTGAGATAAGGTGCTTTTTTTCGTAAAAACTTGATTGCTTCGACTCCATCCTCCACAAAGTGCAAATTATTCAAAATTTTACCGTTGCTGATGGCTTCTATTGCCAAGTCAGCATCGCTGGGAGAATCTTCAACCAACAAAATTTCTATTGGTTTAACTTGAGTTTGAGCGCTCATAATTGGCGTATCCTTGTGATTATATAAACAAAGTATTCAAATTTTGATCCTGCAACTGTTAACGATCGGAATAGTAAAGTAAAAAGTCGCTCCTTCTCCCGACAGAGATTCAACCCAGATCCGTCCACCGTGGCGTTCCACAATTCGCTTGCACATCGCCAAACCTATGCCAGTGCCTACATATTCGCGACGGGAGTGCAGGCGTTGAAAAATGATAAAAATGCGATCGGCATACTCTGAGTCGATGCCAATGCCGTTATCGCGGACACTGAACAGCCATTCATCATCTTGTATGATAGCAGCAATCTGAATTATGGGGACATCTTGACTACAGAATTTGATGGCATTGCCGATCAAGTTTTGGAATAATTGTACCAGTTGAAATTCATCTGCCATCACGGTTGGCATTAACTCGCAGGTAATGACAGCTTGCTTTTCGGCGATCGCAATTTGTAAATTGCACAAACTTTGTTGCACAGCAGCCTGGCAATCGGCAGCCTCAAATTCCTGAGCCTTCGTTCCCAATCGCGAATAAGCTAACAAATCGTTAATTAATTGCTGCATTCTGGAAGCACCATCAACAATATGATTAATATATTTATCTGCTTTAGCATCCAAATTGCCTTGATAGCGCTGGGCTAACAATTGAGTGTAACTGGTAACAGCTCTCAGAGGTTCTTGCAAATCGTGGGAAGCTACATAAGCAAATTGTTCTAATTCCTCGTTAGAACGCTTCAATTCAGCAGTAAGTTGTAGCATTTGTTGCTCTGATTCCTTACGTTCGCTAATGTTATAAACTAAGGCGCAACTGGATAGCAGATTGCCTTTTTGATCCATGACTGGACTAGCAGACATATAAGTCCAAATATCTTTGCCATCCTTAGTTTTAAGTTTAGATTCGTGTTTTTCACCAATACCCTGCTTGTGCCGATCGAAGTATTGGCTAGTTAGCTGTTTTTCTGGTTCGTCCATGAACTCAAAAATCGGTCGCCCCAACATTTCTAATTCTTCATAGCCAAGCATTCGCGCCATTGCCTGGTTGACGTAAGTCGTGCGGGCATTGTGGTCAATCACCCAAATACCTTCTTCTGCTAATTCAACTATTTGTCTGTACTTTGATTCACTTTCCTGCAAGGCTCTTTCGGTTAGTTTGCGCTCGGTGATATCTTTCATAAAACAGTGGTGTCCGTTAAATATCCCTTTTTCATCGAAAGCTGTTACCATTGTTACTTGCTTGTAAAAAAACGAGCCATCTTTCCGCATACCTATAGCTTCAACTTCTACTTTCCCGGAAGTTAGCATTTCCTGATAGGCTAATATTAACCTCTCAATATCGTCAGGATGTACGGTCATCGGCCATTCCCTGCCGATCATTTCTTCTGGTTCGTAACCGCATTTATGAGCGTAAGCTCGGTTAATTTTCACGTAGCGTCCCTCAATATCTAGCCGTGAAATGCCTTCTACCGCATTTTGCATGGCAATATTGAGGTCGCGTAGCTCTTTTTCAGCTTGTTTGCGATCGCTAATATCCTGACCAATGCCCAAAAAACCAGTGATATTTCTGTTGCTGTCAAATAAGGCTGTCACCGACAGCAGCACCGGGAAACGCGAACCATCTTTGCGAATATAAGTCCATTCATTTTCGTCAGCTATTCCCCGGCGGGCCAAGGCCACAAAAACCTCAAATCCCGGCTCTATTTTCACTCTCAATTCTTGAGAAAGAACTTCAGCTCTCTGACAAACTTCTAGAGGATCGTGAATTATTGCTGGCGTTAGTTTCCCCACCACTTCCTCTGGCGAGTAAGCTAAAAATTTTTGGGCTGCCCGATTAAATGTTTTAATTGTACCATCGGCCTCGGTGGAAATAATTGTGTAGTTAGCGCTGTTAAGAATTGCATTTTGTAGTTGCGTCAATTCTAACAAAGTTGTCGCAATTTTTTGTCGGTCGGCGATTTCTGTTTGCAATTTTTGGTTAGATATTTCTATCTGAGCAGTGCGTTCAGCAACTCGACGCTCTAGACTTTCATTCAGAAGTCGATTTTCCTCTTCTACTTCCTTGCGTTCTGTAATATCAGTAATCGTACCAACATAACTTTTGATCTCGCCATTTTCACCGATTTGGCCGACAGCTTGACCAAATACCCACCTGACTTGACCGTTATTTAGATGTTGAAAGCGATACTCAGATTTAAACGGCAATTTCTGCTCTGTGGCGCGATACCATTCAGCAAAAATGCGATCGCGGTCGTCGGGATGAATGCTTTGCACCCACCCTTCTCCGAAGGCTGCTTCAGAGGTCATTCCAGCAATTTGACACCAACGTTCGTTGACGTACAAACAGTTTCCAGAAGCATCAGTATAAAATATTCCGACCGGGGAAACTTCAGTTAAAGCTTGATAGCGAGCGTCACTTTCTCGACGTTCGGCGATTTCTGTTTGTAGTATTTGATTGATCATCCCTAATTGAGTGGGAGTCGCCAGAACTAATGCTTGAGGAATTAAAGGAATTAATACTAAAGCGGTGTAAGCAGAAATCACTGCGGTGATTAGTTTCAAGCTGCCAGAAAGCCAATAAACAGGATGCCACAGCGTCCAAACTTCCATTATATGAGTAGTGCCACAGGAGATAATAAAAGCTCCGAATAGCCAAAAAATGTTGCGAAATGGCAAGTCTTTTCGTTTAAAGACAAGATAAAGCAGCGATAGAGGTATGGAGAAATAGGCAAGAGCAATTACGGAGTCTGAGACTATGTGGAGTCCGACTAATTCTCGCTGCCACAAGTAACAGTGGCCGTGGGGAATATAGTTGGCGGTGAATAATAGGTTATTTGAGAAATTCCAGACCATAAGGTGCAAGTTAAGGGCGATCGAGAGAATAAAACCGGATCTGACCCATAACCTATAATTTATCTCAAATTTTTGAGGTCGATCGGCGGTTTCAACCCAGATTCCGTACCTCCCCAATGGGCAGCGTACATTGCTATTGCCGATAAAAATGAATCAGGAGAGTCTGAAAACAGAAAGTCCATCAACTTTACGGACAAAAAGGGAATTGGCTTGCCTCAAGTTGAGGCACACGCGACTTGCACTTTTACCAAATTAGCCAATAAAACGGGTAAGATTGGTAAAACGTGCAGACGGTGTATACGCTCAGTTTTGTATTGATGTTAATAGACATCTCCCAAAAAGCTTGTCAAGAACAGGCAGGATGCCTGTTCCACAATAATTATGGGTCAAGAACAGGCAGGATGCCTGTTCCACAATAATTATGGGATTTTCACGCGCCGCGCCATCAAAATAATAACAATTAAAAGAATCAGGAGTTCGAGAGTCTCAGCATGACTGATGTGACAATTGATTTGACTAACTGCGATCGCGAACCGATTCATATTCCAGGGCTGATTCAACAATGTCTGGCAGAAGATTTTGAGCGCATCAATCCCCTCAACCTGTCGATCAAGCGGCTGAATAAATCGATCTATTTTGATGGGATTGTGCATCGTTTGGAGGATGCCATTGTACTAGAATTGGAGCCGAAAAAAGCGAAGGGGAAAACAGACTTTTTTGATTTTTATCAACAGGTAAAAGGAACCATTACTCGGATTCAACAAGCACCCACGTTGCTGGATATGTCCCAGATCGTGGTTAAGGAAGTCCGGCGGATCACTGGCTTCGATCGCGTGATGGTCTACCGATTCGATCCAGACGGGGCAGGCAGCGTCATTGCTGAAGATACTAATCAAGAAGCGTCCTATCTGAATTTGCACTACCCAGCCTCCGACATTCCTAAACAAGCCCGACAGCTTTATACGCTCAATTGGCTGCGACTGATTCCAACTACCAGCTACCAGCCCGTTACCTTAATTCCAGCGACCAATCCCTTCACTAATCAACCGCTCGATTTGAGTTTGTCGGTGTTGCGAAGTGTGTCGCCAATTCATCTAGAGTACCTGCAAAATATGGGCGTGGATGCTTCTATGTCCATTTCTCTAATGCACGATCAAAAGCTCTGGGGATTGATCGCCT
>JAYTZD010000500.1:0-2758 GCA_043742065.1 Oscillatoriales bacterium | reverse complement strand
TTCTTCCTTCTTCCTTCTTCCTTCTTCCTTCTTCCTTCTTCCTTCTTCCTTTTCTGATAAAATGTATAGTTGACAACAAAATTACTATTGTTTGGCGGGGGAAAAACAATGAGCGATCGACCAATCATTCTCGGTATTGTCGGAGACAGCGCAGCAGGCAAAACCACCCTCACCAAGGGAATTGCCCAAGTATTGGGACCAGAAAATGTCACCATTATTTGTACAGATGACTATCACCGCTACGACAGAACACAGCGGGCAGAAATCGGGCTCACAGCATTGCATCCCGACTGCAATTACCTCGACATCATGCAGCAGCACCTCAGCCTGCTACGCACCGGACAAGCGATTCTCAAACCCATCTACAATCACACCACAGGTACATTTGACGCACCGGAATACATCAAGCCTAGCAAATTTGTGATAGTTGAAGGTTTGCTGGGTTATTCAACTCGTGCAATCCGCGATTCTTACGACGTAAAAGTGTATCTTGCCCCCCCAGAAAACCTGCGAACCGAGTGGAAAGTTAAGCGCGATATTATGAAGCGTGGCTATACCGAAGAACAGGTATTAGCAGAAATGAAAAAGCGGGAAGGCGATTCGGAAGACTTTATTCGTCCCCAGCGGAAGTTTGCCGATGTTGTAGTTACTTTTTACTTACCAGAAGAGGACAACGAAGTAAATTTGAGTGTTCGTTTAGTCCTGAGACCAACAATTCCTCACCCTGATTTTACTGAGATTTTAAGCCAAGGTAGCGATAGTTTTAAACCAGCAATTCGCTTAGGACTCGATCGGGATATGGGCAAACCGGTTGATGTCTTGGAAGTAGACTCCCACGCTACTAGCGAACAGGTACACGAACTGGAAAAGATTTTGTGCAGCGAAATGCCCCACCTGCGAGGCTTTTGTTCTACCGAAGGCAATTCTGAAATTGGTAAACTTGTGGGTACAACTGGCGAAGTTTTGCAAAGTTACCCGCTAGCTTTGACGCAACTATTGATTGCTTATCACATGATAAAAGCAATTCATTTGTATTAGTTAGTGGTTAGTTGACAGTTGTTAGTGGTTAGTTGGCAGTTGTTATTGCAATGACAAATAACCAATAACCACTAACGACCAACTAATAACCAATAACAACTAACTAATAACGCATGATTTGAGAATCGGCAATTTTCCAGATGCCATCCGAATACTCTAAGGTATAGCGAACTACCCTAGTATTAAAACTGCTAGTTTCGACTCTATCATCTCGGTAGACTGTGGCATCTTCCGTGACTCTGACTTCAATGGTGGCTTTGCTTCCAGATGCCGCAAAACGTTCGACGGATTCAACTTTTTGGACACCGTATCGGTAGTGAGAATTAGTGCTTCTCAAATTCTCAATCCCTTTGACTGTATCACTATACAAAATACCTGTAGTGATTTTAGCAAGCAAAGAGCGATCGAACGGAGGAGCAAATATTTTCTGTTTTGCATCCAGCCACCTGCCAATTAAATCCGAAGCTTGTCCCAGAGTAATATTCTGAGCTTCACTAATATAATTGTCGCAGTAATTTGTTCCTAGGGATTGTCTGGTACAAGTAATATTTTCTGCTTGCACGGGCGGAGTCAACCACAAAGGAGTTAAGATGGCAAGTAAGATAATCGGTTTCATATGTTAAAGTCCTCATTAGTAATTCGATCTACATCCTTTACTAACGGAATTTCGGAAATTGAATTGTCTTGTTTTGGTCAAAATTGAGCATAAATCCTCGGTGCTCGCAAAGTAGGGTTGGCAGTCGCTAATTGCTGAAATTGCATCGAGACTGGCAATTGACTTTGAGGTGCGGGCAACATTTCGCCTCGGAAGTCCAGGAGAGTGACGAGCAGCAAATAGCCAAGTGCTAATACTATAGAAAATACGCCGGTGATAATAGCAATAATTTTTGAACGTTCCATATTTAGTAAGATTGAAGTGTAGCTAAACTTAGCTTAACATCAGATGCCACCTATTTTGCTTACAAAGATGGAACCTCTTATATATACGCCAACTCCCACTGAGATGCCAGCCACAGCCCCAGTCGTGGAAACATTTAATCTGGGGAAGTTCTACCGTACCGGCTTCTGGATGAACCAAAAGATTGAATCGCTGAAAAATTGCACCCTGACTGTTTCTCAGGGCGAAACTTTCGGGCTTTTGGGACAAAATGGAGCGGGAAAAACTACGCTGCTGAAAACTTTGCTGGGTATTGTGCGGCCGACTTCTGGTAGGGCGCTGTTGTTGGGTAGGCCTTTGGGCGATCGCACCGTGAAGCAACGAATCGGCTATTTGCCAGAAAATCCCTATTTTTACGATTATCTCACAGGCTGGGAATTTTTGCAATTTGCGGCGGGCTTATTTCAAATTCCTGCATCGATTCAGCGACAGCGAATTCCGCATTTGCTAGACTTAGTTGGGCTAGCTCAATCGGCGGCAATCAAAAAGCAATTGCGCCAATATTCTAAGGGTATGCTGCAACGAATTGGCATGGCTCAAGCTTTGATTAATAATCCAGATGTGATATTTTTAGATGAGCCGATGTCTGGTTTAGATCCGATGGGACGTTATCAGATGCGGGAGATCATTTTATCGCTAAAAAGTCAAGGGAAAACTATTTTCTTTAATTCTCATATACTTTCAGATGTGGAGAAGATTTGCGATCGGGTGGGAATTTTGGCGAGAGGTGAGTTAATCTGCATTGGTGCGATCGATCAACTTTTGGGTAATACTAAAACTTAC
>JAYTZD010000499.1:0-2766 GCA_043742065.1 Oscillatoriales bacterium | reverse complement strand
AGTAAGACCAGTACATCCGGGGGAGGTCATTTCAGATGTGCTTGAAGATCTTGAAATTACTCAAACCAGGTTTGCCGAGATACTTAGTGTATCCCGCCGTAGCGTCAACGAAATTGTTCTAGGTCAAAGACCAATTACAGTAGATATGGCAATTCGGATTGGGAAAGCGTTAGGGAACGGCCCTCAACTTTGGCTCAATCTTCAGCAAAAAGTTGATATCTGGGATGCAGTGCAAAAACACAGTGAAGAGTATGAAAGAGTGTCTACGGTAGCATAGATCGTCCGGGGGTTGAAAGAGACTGTTGGCGAATTCGCTCCCGGTGTTACCTCTCACTTCTGAAGGGCAATTCATGAATTGCCCCTCTTTTTAAAACATCAAACCTGACTATTTATCGCCTCAGCAACAACAGTCCGGTGTCTGGGAGTATTACAAGTTATTGTCGGTGTCCCAAAACCAGAATCTACCAAAGCTTGCTCAATATCCAACCCAAAATACTGATCCAAATAAGGCTCCGTACTCTTGAGCAAAGTCAAAATATAAGGAGGCATTTGGGCATATATTTCAGATTGTGGATTCATATCCATAATCGCCAAATGTCCACCAGGGCGCAGTAAACGTCTGGCTTCTCGGAATATTTCCATCGTTGCTTTTTGAGGCAATTCGTGACAAACTAAAAAGATAGAAACTAAGTCAAAAGCATTCCCAGGTAAACCAGTGGATTCAGCAGCAGCATGAACCCAAGTCGGAGATTTTTGATTTGACAATTCAGCTTGTTTTTGTTGGGAACGGTATTGAGCAACCGCTAAAAAATAAGGTGACAAATCCACGCCGACAGTATTTGCTTGTGGGTAAATATCCTGAATAGCAAAGGTACTCATGCCCACGCTGCATCCCAAATCTACAATGTTTTGTGGTGCTTTCGTAATTTGAGATTTGACGATTTCATGATAACTTTCGCGGAGTTTGGCATCACCTTCTGCACCGGCTTCTGGCCAAATTCCAGCATGAACTGCACGGGCGGCTACTTCAACTTCTGTGGCGGCTTCCCAACTCATATTACCTTTTTCGTAGGCGTGAAATGAAGTTAGATAATATTTCGGGTAAGCTAGATCAGGATTTTGGACGCTGAGCAATTCTGCATCCCAATTTCTGGCTAAAAGTGCTTGGGCTTCTTGCCGCCAATACACTCCTATTTTTTCGGCTCTTTTAATCATCATTTCCCGCGCTTGGTGTTTGGCGAGATTAGCTAAAGGCTTGATGGAGAGTACGCCGTTTACTAAGCGCGATGCTAATCCGGGAGTTGTATTAACAGTAGCAGTCATATTTTATGTTCGTTTTTTTTGCGCTATCTATTTTAACATATCTCCGCGATTTCAGTTAATTTATATAACTTAACTTTGTGATGGCGAGTGAAATGCAAATGTTTTGTAAGAAAGATTTTTTCAATGAACCACAGAGGGCGCAGAGAACGCAGAGTTAGAGAATAGAGAACAGATAAGAATATTGCAAAAAAGGCTCTTGTCGTGAAATGGTTATTTACATCTATTTTGGTGTTAAAATAAACAACTTATGTTGACCAAACCTCTTTCAATCCCATTGTGAAAAGCAAATCACTTCCTTCATCAGTAACAGTCAAACTAGGCAAATTTGTCTGGACATCAATGTGGCAATTAATGATGTCAAAACTAGCGCCGCCCGATCGCACCGGAGCATACATTCGCCCCAGCAGCAGTTTCCGCAATTTTGTCTCGACAGCACCAGACAACCCTTACCAGCCCGCCACGGCACGATATCGCCTGTTTGTGGGCAAAGGGTGTCCTTGGGCGCATCGCACTCTGGTGACGCGATCGCTCAAAGGGCTGGAAGATGCGATCGCAGTGTCGATTGTCTATCCTTCTGAAGGGGGACTTTGGGTGATGGAGTCGGAGACTTTTGGCTGCAATACGATGCGGGAACTTTACCAGTTGGCATCACCGGGCTATCAGGGGCGATGTACGGTGCCGGTGCTGTGGGATGACTCGAAAAAGGCGATCGTCAATAATGAGAGTTCCGAAATTATTGTGATGCTAAACTCGGAGTTTAACGAGTTTGCTAGCAATCAAATGGATCTTTATCCTGTGGATTTGCGATCGCAAATTGATGAGTGGAATGAGAAGATTTACCAATCGGTGAATAACGGTGTTTATCGCTGCGGTTTCGCGCAATCTCAGGCTGCTTATGACTCGGCTTGCAGTGAATTGTTTGCTGTTTTGGACGAGATAGACCGATCGCTCTTGATGAGTCGTTACCTTTGTGGCGATCGGGTGACGTTAGCAGATGTGCGACTATTTACTACTCTATTCCGTTTTGATGCAGTTTACTACAGCTTGTTCAAATGTAATGTGCGGCGCATTCAGGATTACGAGCATTTGGGAGCTTATTTGCGCGATTTGTATCAGTTACCGGGAGTCGCTGATACTTGCGATTTGGAGGCGGTGAAGCGCGATTACTACGGCAATTTGTTCCCGTTGAATCCCGGCTGCATTATCCCGGCTGGGCCCGATGTGGGGAATTTGCTCAAATCGCACGATCGCGCGGGTATCAGAAACCGGGTTTCTTCGTAAAATCTCGTGAGGATGCGTAATATTAATCCCGGTTACACCGGAATGATAGGTCGGAGACGGCAGTGCCGTGTCCCTAGCCAAAATAACATTGTAGGGACACGGCACTGCCGTCTCCTCTACCATTCCGGTGCAACCGGAATTGATATCATTGGGTGTGCTGTA
>JAYTZD010000498.1:0-2768 GCA_043742065.1 Oscillatoriales bacterium | reverse complement strand
GCGCAGGGCTTTGGAAGGTTACACGGCGGGATACCAAAAGTTGGCGGATAGAGGAGTGGATGCTGTGCTAACTCCAGAGACGGCTTTGCCTTTTTTCTGGACAAATGAGTATCAGCGTTCTACTCTTTCTTTTTATCAGGCGATTCTGGATCGCGGTATTCTGGCTTTGGTGGGAGGTTTTGGACAGGAAGGGGATGGGATGACTAATAGCTTATTTGCGATCGACAAAACTGGAGAAATTCTCAGCCGTTATGATAAAACTAAGCTTGTACCTTTGGGTGAATTTATCCCTTTTTATGAAATCTTGGGTGGAATTATTAATCGGCTTTCTCCTTTAGACGCTCATTTAGTACCGGGAAATCCGAGACAATTGTTTGATACGCCTTTTGGCAGGGCGATTGTCGGTATTTGTTATGATTCAGCTTTTGCGGAAATTTTCCGATATCAGGCGGCCAAGGGTGGGGAATTTATACTCTCAGCTTCCAATAATGCTCATTATAAACCGCCGATGTTGGCTCAGCACCATGCTCTTGATGTGATGCGGGCAATTGAAATGGATCGATGGGCAGCGATCGCAACTAATACCGGTTATTCTGCTTTTGTGAACCCTCATGGCCAGACGGTATGGATGTCGGGAATTAATACTTACGAAGTGAAAGATGCTACTATTTATCGCAGGCAAACTCAGACTTTGTATGTACGCTGGGGCGATCGGCTGATGCCTTTATTGTTGGTTTTGGCTGGATTAGCCATACTTTGGTACAGAATCTGGTAACATTAACCCCGCTGCGTCGGAATGATGTAGAGGACACGGCAGTGCTGTTTCCCTACGACGGAATGATGTAGAGGACACGGCAGTGCCGTTTCCCTACGCCAGATGAATTGTAGGGACACGGCAGTGCCGTGTCCAAATTTCGGGTTATATTAATTCTGATGCTACCAGATTTAATATAAATCATTGTGAATTTGTAGTTATTAACTGTTACTTAAATAAACAGTTACTATTCCTTAACTTTCAGCTAGTAATATCTGTTTTTGGGAGTGAAAAACGATCGCAAATTGGGAAATAAGTGTTATGGCAGCAAAGTTAGTGATTTCGGGCTACATGGCAAATCCAGCCGGTACAGATAGCCCTTATGAATATTTGCAGGTAATTGCTACGCAGGCGATCGACTTTGCAGCGACTCCCTACACGGTGGTGTGGGCAAATAATGGAACTGCGATCGCCAACGGATGGGTTAGCGGGGGTCTTTTAACTTATGGTTTCGGCATTAATTCAGGCACTCTCGCCGCTGGACAAGTTGCTTATATAGGCGGTTCTGCCAGACTAATTAATGGTGTTGGTACTACAGATATTTCTGGGGCAAATTGGCTAAAAACTATCAATACTGGCACAACTGCGGGTGATGGTTTTGGAACTGCTGTCGCCGCCGGGCCTCTGGGTAATGGAGGCGCTAATGCTGACGGGATTGCGATTTTTGATGTTCCGGTTGCCAGTATTACTAACACAACTGTTCCGATTGATGCTGTATTTTTTGGCACTGGTGTAGGGACTGCAAATCCGGCGACTGGCGGTTATGTATTGCCAACAAATGATATTTATAACAATGCCCAAGGAACTTTTGGGGATGGAACTAATACAACTCTTTTTCCCGATCCGGCTGGCGGCGCGTTTACGAAGTTAACTGGAACTTACAATGCCGTTACGGGTACTTGGACGACTCCGCGCACAGCTACAACTGTGACTAATCCTACTGCACTGACAGATATTGTGGCGGCTGTGACGATCGCCACAACCACTCCTTTACCCGACTTAACCATCACCAGCAGCGCCCCTGCGACAGCGACTGTCAACACTCCCTTCAACTACACGCTGACATTAGCAAACAGCGGTACTGCTGCTGCGACAGGAGTTCGTGCCAACTTCACTTTACCTGCGGGGGTGGCATACAATTCGGCCTTGGGTACGGGTTTTACTGCGACTCAAGCGGCGGGAGTGGTTACTTTTACTGGCGGTACGATCGCGGCTGGTGGTAGCATTCCTTTGACTGTTAATGTGACTCGTACTACTGCGGGCACTGTCACTAGCGCTGTTGGGGCCGCAGTTGCCGATCCGGCGCCTGGTACGATCGCCGAAAGCAACGAAACCAACAATTCCTCGACTACCGCCGTCACTACAACTTTTGCAACTACTGCTAACACTCCGCCAACGATCGCACCGAGTGCAGCTTCGACATTTTTAACAGTTCCTAGTTTATCAGGTGTCATCAACGATCCGACAGATCCGGCTAAGAATTTCGGCGTTAACTTTACTTTAGCTGATGCGGAAACTGCGGTTGCAAACCTGACATTAACCGCAACTAGCAGCAACACTGCGGTGGTTCCCAATGCCAATTTAGCTATCAGTGGAACTGGCGCAAGTCGCAATCTAAAAATCAATCCTGTGGGTGTCGGTTTTGCTGACTTAACTGTTACCGTTAGCGACGGTACAACCACAACATCTACTGTTCTCAAATACGCCGCTTCTGCTGCTTCTGGAACTCCTGCGATCAGTCGCTTTTTGACTGGAACAAGTGATGCGAGTACGGCGATCGCGATCGACTCTAACTATATGCTAGTTGGCGATGACGAAGACCAAACTATTCGTTTGTACGATCGCACTAATTCAGGTTTACCAGTCAAAACCTTTGACTTTACCAACTCTCTCGGCTTGACGGATATCTCCGGCGGCGTGCCCAGAGAAGTGGACATCGAAGCTTCAACCCGCG
>JAYTZD010000497.1:0-5497 GCA_043742065.1 Oscillatoriales bacterium | reverse complement strand
AGACGGTAGAACCCGCAAAAACCAGATTGCTTGATTCCGAGGCGCGCATCTTTTCAGTGGCTACAGGTTCCGCCGATCGGGCAACCGGCAGCGATTCTCCAGTCAGCACTGAGACATCGACATAACAAGACTGGGCCGAAACCAGTCTGGCATCGGCGGAGATGCGATCGCCCTCTTCCAATTGCAAGACATCTCCCGGCACCATCTCCCTGACGGGAATCTCACCTAGCTTGCCATCTCGATAGACTTTGGCTCGCGCGGGCAACATTTTATTGAGTGCTGTTAACGCTTGTTCTGCCTGGAATTCTTGCCAAAAACTGAAACCGGCATTAATCCAGATCACAGCCCAGACTGCCCAGCCGAGTTCTGGTGTACCGGACACAAAAGCCAGCGCACCTGCAACCCAGAGCAAAAGCGCCATGAAATGGGTCAACTGATCGATGAAGCGGAGTAATAGCGATCGCTTCGCTGGTTCGGGCAGTTCATTAAACCCGTAATGCTTGATTCTAATTGCTGTTTCTGCCTCTGAAAGTCCCTTTTCTGAAGTTGACAAAGTTTCGTAGACTTGCTGGGTTGATAGTGTCCAAATAGGTGAATGAGATGCCATAAAAAATCAACAAGTTGCCTCAGAAATAGTTTGAGTTGCACGGTTGACAAGAGTGTTCCTATGGGTTCTTACTGCTGACTCCCTCAGTCGTGCGCCCGCTGATTTCAGTCTCGTGGATGCGGTAAATGGCGATCGCCTCTGCACGTCCCTCACTATCAATCCAGGTACGATTGATCGCAGGTGAGAGCATGGGATTGCGCTCTTTGACGAGGTGCATTACCCGATCGATATCTGCTTGCTCAGTCAGGCGCGAAGCTCGACCATTGACAATAACACTGCGCCAATGTTGCGGCTCCTGTATTTCTTCAACCTGCAAACAAATTTCGGGATTCGCATCAAGATCGTGAGTCTTCATGCCGATCGTTGTAAACAGGTAAATGTCCTCTTCTTCGAGATAATAATTCATTGGTATCACGTAGGGCTTGCCTTCGTGTATGCAGCCCAGATGACCGTATCCTACTTTGTGTAGGAGTTCGTGTATTTCTTTTGAACTCATTTCGTCAATATCTAACATTAGTATTTTCCTAAAGGTTTAGTTAATTAGTCGTATTTAGTAGAAATAGTCCAGGCTTTACATCGTCATTAGATAGAGTGGATATGTAAAAGTCAATGATGAGAGTCAGTAGCCTGTTCAGAAAGTATTAATAAAAAGGCGAGGTTTGTCACTGCTTTAATGGCGTGGCGTGCGATACCAGGTATAAAAACAAAGACTCCCGGTTCTAGGACAATCTCTTTGCCTTCGAGCGTCAGTACGCCTTGTCCTTCAATCACGTTCACCGTGGCATTGCGAGGATTAGTATGTTCTGCGATGTGCATTCCCACCGCTAGCGACATCAGCGCATATCGGCAGTTTCCATCTTCGAGCATAATCTTGCTCTTGAGTCCAGTCGGGGGATACTCAATGACATCCGCCCAACGAATTGCGGTAGTGTTTAATGACATTATGGTTGTGGTCATGTGATTATCTTTTTATTACAGAAATATTGACTAAATAACCAAATACTTTTCTAAATCATTGATTTGTTACTTTTCATAGTATTTGCGGACTTAGCTTTTTTTCTCGGCCTTTAGAGGTATCTATGAACTATCTGGTTAAATTGTGCGATCGCCCAAACGATTCAAAATAAAGTTAAAATATCAGCCTTACAAATCTTCTGCGCGCTTAATTGATGCTTTTTTACCCACAGCTACGCTCGCTACAACCAAACAAGCGGTGATTAGGGCGATCGGCTCCAGAGTCTCACCCAGCAAAAATGCCGAAGCCAGAAGCGTCAAAAATGGTTGCAACAACTGAATTTGACCTACCCGTGCAACTCCACCCAGCGCCATCCCATGATACCAGGCAAAAAATGCGATAAATTGACTAAAAATACTCACATAAGCAAAACCCAACCAGGCAGTAGGTGAAGCTATCAACCCTTGTTTTAAAACAATAAAAATTGTGGGTAAAACTTCAAAAGGAGCGACAATCACCAACGCCCAACAGATAACTTGCCATCCACCTAAAGTCTTAGCTAATCGCCCACCTTCAGCATAGGCAAAAGCAGCAGCAATCACAGCTCCAAACAGCGCTAAATCTGCGAGCTGCAACTGTCCGGCACCACTAATAATCCCAAAAACAACAACAGTTGCACTACCGACAATGCTCGCCATCCAAAAAGTGACATCCGGGCGATCGCCAGCCCGCCAAACTCCCGCTATCGCTGTCGCCAAAGGCAACAATCCCAACACCACAGCACCGTGGGCGGCAGGTACTTGCTGCATCGCCCAAGCCGACAGTACCGGAAATCCCAAAACCACTCCCAATCCGACAACTAATAAACTCCGAAATTGCTGTTTTGAAGGAATCGGTTGATGTGTGAACCGCAGAGTAACTGCTGCGAGTATAGCTGCTACCAATCCGCGCCCCAAACCTACAAACAGCGGATCTAAATCGATCACAGCGGCTCTAGTTGCCGGTAGAGTCAAGCTGAATCCAACTACGCCGATAAAACCGTAAATTAAACCGATATTTTCCGAATTCAAGTGAGGGATTTTCCAGTCTAATTTCATTAAGTCTCTGATATGAATTTACAGCAGATTGCAGGCTTATAGGTACTATCAATATCCTATAGGGACACGGCAGTGCCGTGTCCCTACAAGAACTATGTACTGTATGTTGCCCTGGGTTGCATCTTATCCATATTACTTCTGAAGGTAGCAAAGCTGACGTTACCCGCAAATGCTACAATGAATTATGAACTTCTCTCTTTCTTAACTCTGTGTTCTCTGTGTTCTCTGCGGTATAAAAAAACTCGTGTTAAAACTTTACAAATATTCGATGTCTGGCGATTGCCACAAGTCGGATTTGATTTGACCAGATTTCCAGCAATTCAAGCTTGGCTCGATCAAGTAAACAAGCAAAATCGATATATCACCATTAAGCGATAACAAGATTCCCAGTATAGATGGGTTCGTCAATCCCTGAGTTCTTACTTAACACTCCCGACAAGTCGGCTACCTTAGATGGGCAAAAAAATTCTGTGTAAAGTGACTGCCGACACACTCGCTATCAGTATAGGGTATCATAGTGATTAATAGATAAGTAATCGGCTCCATATACAAGGCAAGACACCAGTAATTCCACCTAAGCGCAAGCGATGTAACCCTCGTGCTGACGATCGGGACCTCTACAAAGCTCGTCAACGGAACATAAAACTGAGAATCCCAAGTGAAGCACTATTGAGCGATTATAATCCGCTTGTCTAGCCTGTAACCAACTTTATCAGTGCGATTTACATTTGCGCTTCCGTTATCTGGTTGAATTTCAGATATATGAAGGATCAGATAAAAAGTATTTGCACAATGGCATCGTTGGTGTCTGATACTCTAAAATAGATAAAAAAACAATATGAAAATCGCATTAGTCCATGATTACTTGACACAACCTGGTGGGGCAGAGCGGGTATTTGAATTACTGTGTAAACACTATCCCAGTGCTGACATTTTCACGTCTCTGTACGAACCCACGAAAACTATTAATTTAGGCGATCGCGTAGTTAACACAACTGTACTTCAGAAGGTTCCAGGAGCAAGTAAGAATTTTAGGCTAATGGCTCCATTTTATTTTTCAGCCTTTCGAGCCTTGGATCTACAAGACTACGATCTGATTATTAGCAGTACCACCAGTTTTGCTAAAGCTGTACGAAAAAGACCGGGAGCAAAACATATTTGTTTCTGCCACAATGTCACCCGTTTTTTGTGGGATACCAACACATATCTTCGAGACTATGCTACCTATCGAAATCTTTCTGGTATGCTCGGACCGATTTTTAAGCAGATGAGAAAAGCCGATCTAGATTCAGCTCAGGAGCCTGATTTTTACATCGCTAATTCCAGCACAGTTGCCAGTCGGATCAAGCAATATTATGAAAAAGAGTCAGTTGTTGTTAACTATCCCATTGATGTCAAAAAATTTGTTTTTTCTAAAGATAAGGAGGACTTTTATTTGGTCTCAGCTCGTCTTCTTGGTTACAAACGTATCGATGTAATTATTGAAGCATTCAATTGGCTGGGATGGCCATTATTGATCACGGGTGATGGCCCAGAGCGACAGCTTCTTGAGTCTAGAGCTTTAAAAAATATTAAATTTCTAGGTCATGTCAGTGATGAAAAACGTAGTCGGTTGATGTCTAAAGCTCGTGGTGTGATTGTTGCAGCCTTGGAAGATTATGGTTTAGTTCCAGTGGAAGCTAATGCTAGTGGAACACCCGTAATTTCCTATGGTAAAGGTGGTGTATTAGATACTCAGATTCCAGGTGAGACGGGGGTATTTTTCAATCCACAGACACCTGAAGCACTTCAAGCAGCACTAATTGAGTCCAGGAAAATAGCATGGGATTATGAAAAAATTCGCGATCATGCGATCGGCAACTTTTCCGAAGATGCTTTCTTTAAAAAAGTAGACGGGGTGATTCAGGAATTTTGCGGCTACCAACAGCCATAAATATATTTGGTTTAATCGGTTTATGATCGAGGTATAAAAATGACTGAAAATAAGATCAACTCAATTGAGGAAACAGAAGCAGGCTATGGAGAACTGTTTGCAGTTTTAATCCGTAGACGCTTCTGGCTGCTAAGTGTTTTGTGTGTTGCCTTGGCTGGTGGCACTGCAAAAGCGTTGCAGGAAAAGCCTACCTATACAAGCTCAATGCAGCTCCTGGTAGAATCTAATTATCAAGGCAAAAAAAACGCTAAAACAGATAATAATCAGTTTGCTGATTATAACGTTGAGATAGATAATGCTACTCAGCTTAGTCTGATGCAAGGTTCTCAGCTCCTCCAAAAAGCCGTGAAATTGCTTCGCCCTCAATACCCAGAACTCAATGTAGAGGAGATCAAAAAATCCTTAGTTGTTAGTCAAGTGACGGATGAGAAAGCCAAAGCCCAGACTAAGATTTTTGAAGTAACTTACACTGGCAATAATCCGACTCAAACCCAGAAAGTGCTGCAAATAATGCAACGGGTTTATCTAGATTACAACCGAGAACAGCAAAGACTACGTTTAACGAAAGGTCTTGCATTCATTGATGAACAATTACCCAAGGTTCGTAGTAATGTTGCTCAAGTTGAGGCGACTTTAGAACTATTTCGCACCAATCAAAATCTGATTGAGCCGGAAGTGCAAGCAAAAGCTTTAACTGATGCAATTAACGCCATTCAGCAGGAGAGACGGACAAACCAGGCGAGCAGAAAGGAGCTTCAGGCTCAATACGAATCTTCGCAACAGCAAGTTGCTAGTTCTCCACAGGAAGCCCTCGTTGCAGCACGGCTGAGTCAGTCTTCTCGTTATCAAACCTTACTCAACGAAATCCAAAAGACTGATTTAGCGATCGCCCAGCAACGAATACG
>JAYTZD010000496.1:0-5504 GCA_043742065.1 Oscillatoriales bacterium | reverse complement strand
TCATTCCAGTCGGGTTCTTCTACCACCACGCGATCGCCCACCATCACCTGTTGACCAATTTTTTTCAGTCTAGTGCGGCGAGTACACAGGAGAATGGGGCGATCGGCTAAGAGAGGATTTTCCCCGTCAGTGCTGGCATCTGGATCCAACCTCACTTGATAGAAGTTAGCCTGAACAGCCACAACAGTACCCGTAATCAAGGAAGAATCCCGGCTCATGCTATTTCCTGTTCAGGTCGCTGCACTTTCATGGCAAAAAAGCCCGAATTATCCTCAGAAGCGACAAATTGGGTTTCGAGAATCTGGTAGCCTTCCATTTTTAGACTATCAGGCACTTGTTCGATCGGCTCCCCAGCGTCCAGCCAAACCTCCAAAACCGCCCCCGGAGCCATTTGCTCCAACCGCAGTTTAGTTCGGACAAAATTGATCGGACAGGGCGTACCCCGCAGATCGAGCTGAGCATCTGGGGATTGGAGATTTTTAATTTTCGATGTTGAATTCATAATTATTAGCCGAAATTAGGAGACGGCTTGGCCTTAGTCCCTACAATATTATTTTGGGTAGGGACACGGCATTGCCTTGGACTCTATATCATTCCGGTGCAACCGGAATTGATATCAGTCCCGGAGATGCAATTTATTATTTTTTTAAGAAAGAATGTGCGCAATTGCGCACATTCTTTTCAGAAATAATAAATTGCGCTCATTTTTTTGCTTATTTCTGAAACAAATTGCCCAGAAATCCTTCCAAGCCACCTTTTCCGGTACGATCGCCCTTAAGCTTAGCCAACTGCATCAACAACTCCCGCTCCTCCGTCGTCACCTTAGTCGGAATGTCAATAGACACCAGAATCAAATGATCGCCACGACTGACTGGATTGCCCAACCGAGGCACACCTTTTTTCTCCATAGTCAGAACAGTATTCGCCTGAGTTCCCGTAGGAATCAACAATTCCGTCGGCCCATCTACAGTTTCTACCTCCAAGCGACAACCCAAAATAGCTTGCAAGTAACTAATTTTAACTTCCGAGTTAATATTAATGCCTTCACGCTTAAATATCGGGTCTTCACTCACAGCCAAAAATACATACAAATCCCCAGGCGGGCCACCCAGTTTGCCAGCATCCCCTTCATTGGAGACCCGCAAACGAGTACCGTTGTCAACCCCCGCCGGGATAGTAATTTTCAGCTTTTTCATCACTTCTTTTTGGCCCCGGCCGCCACAAGTATCGCACTTGTCCTCAATAACTTGCCCGGTGCCATTGCAGGTGGGGCAAACTGAAACTTGAGTAAAACTGCCAAAGGGGGTACGGGTAGCGCGTCGGACTTGGCCACCGCCACTGCAAGTCGAGCAGGTTTGGGGTCTAGTTCCTGGTTTTGCGCCAGTCCCGCTGCAAGTTTCGCAGGTTTCTAGGTGTTTGATGCGGAGTTCTTTTTCCCCACCAAACACAGCTTCGCGAAACTCCAGCCGCAAGTCTAGTCGCAAGTCGTCTCCGCGCACGGGCCCGCTGCGTCTGCGACCTTGTTGTTGTTGGCCGCCCGCCCCTTGAAAACCCTGAAAGAAGCTTTCAAAGATATCGGCGAAGCTGTCGCCGAAGTCTTGGAAGCCCGGAGCTGCTGCACCACTCACACCTGCTTCGCCAAAACGGTCGAAACGAGCGCGAGTTTCTGGCTCTGAAAGTACCTCGTAGGCGCGGTTGATTTCTTTAAACCGCTCCTCAGCACCAGACTCTCTGTTGACATCTGGATGGTACTTACGAGCTAGACTGCGGTAGGCACGCTTAATTGCTTCTTTGTCTGCGCTTCGAGAAACGCCTAATATTTCATAGTAATCGCCGGCCATAAAGCTGTTTGCCTGGAGGTAAATAACAAAAAGTGTACGAAAAAAAAACTATTGACCTTCTTAGAAATTAAGATTAAAAATTACGCTGATTTATTTGTAACTTTTAATCTTTAGTTTTAATTTCTAAAGGAAAGGATTCATATCATCAACTTCAGGTTCGGGAACCTTTGGTTTTTGTTTTGTCTGTAGATTTTGCTGTTTGTCGCGCTTTGGTTCCGGCTTTGGTTCCGGTTTTGGTTTCGGCTTTGGTTCCAGAGTTAGTTCCGGCGTTAATTCCGGCGGTATTTCCAGCGGTATTTCCAGCGTTGGTTCTGCGGTCATCACCAACTCTTCTGTTGGCAAGATGCTTTCGTCGTCTGCTTCAAACTCATCTAATTCTGGCACTATCTCACTTTCAACCGCACTGGAAGAAGTAGTAGTAACTTCCGCGTTGCGAGCTTGGTCGTAGACAGCAGTACCAAGGGAGTATAGCAGTTGCTTGAAAGATTCGATTTGGGCTGCGAGTTCTTCGCAGGTGATGTCGGGGCTAGCTATAGCAGCCCGCAAGGCAACAGATGCTGTTTGGGCTTCGGCCTTGAGGTCGTCGCCTAGCAATTGAGCGTTGGTTTTTAGAGTGACATCACAATTATAGACTAGGGTGTCGGCTTGATTTTTGAGTTCTACCAATTGAGCGCGATCGAGGTCTTCGTCGGCATAAAGTTCGGCCTCTTGTCGCATCCGCTCGACTTCGGTTTCGCTCAATCCCCCTGTATTTGAAATTTGGATACTTTGTTCTTTTGAGGTTCCCTTGTCTTGAGCGGAAACTTTCAGAATGCCGTTAGCATCGATTTCAAAGGTAACTTCGATTTGAGGGACGCTACGAGGGGCTGGGGGAATACCTTTGAGCAGGAATTTACCGAGACTTTTATTGTCTTTGACTAATGCCCGTTCGCCTTGAAGCGCGTGAATTTCTACTGAAGTTTGACCATCGGCCGCTGTGCTGTACATTTGCGATCGACTGGTGGGGATAGTTGTATTGCGTTCAATTACTTTGGTGAACACTCCGCCCAAGGTTTCGAGTCCCAGGGAAAGGGGAGTTACGTCTAGCAACAGCAAATCTTTGACCTCGCCGCCTAAAACCCCAGCTTGAATTGCCGCACCTACGGCTACAGCTTCGTCGGGATTGACCGATTTATCGGGAGAAACGCCACCAAAATACTTGCTAATTGCCTGTTGAACTGCCGGAATCCTGGTTGAGCCTCCTACTAAGATAATTCGATCTATATCTTTGGGGGTCAAATTTGCGTCTTTGAGGGCTTGAGTCACTGGGTCGATAGTTGCTTGGACTAAATGAGCGACCAATTTTTCAAACTGAGCTCTGGATAGTGGCATTTCTAGATGCTTCGGCCCTTTTTCATCTGAGGAGATGAACGGCAAATTGATTGAAGTCGATTCGGTGCTAGAAAGTTCTATTTTGGCTTTTTCGGCTGCTTCTCGGAGGCGTTGTAACGCCATTTTGTCTTTTGAGAGGTCACTGTCTTCTTGAGTGCGAAAAGCTTCAACCAGCCACTGGACGATGCAGTCGTCAAAGTCATCTCCTCCGAGATGATTATTACCCGCAGTAGCGTTGACTTCAAAAATTCCGTCTCCCAGTTGCAGGATAGAAACGTCGAAGGTACCGCCGCCGAGGTCGAATACCAAGATTTTTTGTTCTATATGTTGTTTGTCCAAGCCGTAGGAAAGGGCGGCGGCTGTGGGTTCGTTGACGATTCGCAGGACTTCTAAACCTGCGATCGTACCGGCGTCCTTAGTAGCTTGTCTTTGGGCATCGGTGAAGTAAGCTGGCACTGTAATCACGGCTTGGGTGACAGTTTGTCCCAAATAAGCTTCAGCATCTTGCTTGAGCTTTTGGAGGATCATTGCCGAGATTTCTTGGGGGGTGTGAACTTTGTTCCGAATTTGGACGTTCACCGTATCGTCTTTGCCTTTAATACAGGTATAGGGAGTCCGGGATCTTTCTTCTTCTGTGTCGTCCCAACGCCGTCCGATAAATCGTTTGATACTGTAGACAGTATTTACAGCATTTGTGACAGCTTGTCGCTTGGCCAGTTGACCTACTAAGCGATCGCCCCCTTTGCCAAATCCTACTATGCTCGGAGTTGTGCGACCGCCCTCTGAATTGGCGATCACGACGGGTTTACCGCCCTCTAACACAGCTACGCAACTGTTGGTTGTGCCTAAGTCGATACCGATCACTTTTCCCATAGTGCCTCATAAAACTTCGTGGGATATTTACAAACCGCTCTCAAGCCCCCGAATAGAATTCGGGGGTCTATTGTCGCGTGTACAATTTTAAGCGTTGAGGCTATCGATGTTCTAGGGACGATCGCCCTGCAACGTTTCTGAGATTTGAACTTACTCCGTGCTTGACGTCCAAGAACGCAGTAGGTTTGATCCAGATTAATTTTCCGAACTATCGGGATTTTCATCTGACGCTAGCACAGAGAGTCCAGGCGCTGCAACTTTCACTTTGGCATGGCGCAAGACGCGATCGCCTAGAGTATAGCCTCGTTCTAGTTCTTGGATGATCGTTCCTTCCTCATGTTCGTCAGTGGGTTCGCTGAGCAAAGCTTCGTGGAGGTTGGGGTCAAACTGTTCGCCTTCGGGACGCATCGGAGAAACTCCGATTTGTTTGAGACACTCTACCATTTGCTTGTAAACGCTTTGGTAGCTTTTGTGTATGTTCATTTCGCCGTCGGTTTGTGGCTTGATGTGCGATCGAGCCCGCTCAAAGTTGTCGATTACTGGCAACAGGGGTTTAATAATGACACATTTTGCCTGTAAATCTAACTCTTCTTTTTCCTTTTGGGTGCGCCTGCGGAAGTTCTCAAAATCGGCTGCTAAGCGCAGATTTTGATTTTTCAGCTCTTCTAACTGATTTGAATAGCCTTGTAACTGAGCTTTTAAACCGTCTTTATCGTTTGTGGCTTGTGCCAGTTCTCTTTTTAGTAATTCCGTAGTGTCAGGATTGACACTGCTGCTGGAACCTAGGATGTCGTCTGTTTCCCCGGAAGTGTTGGCGGCCGTGCGATCGACCTGAGAACTTTGATAAGCTTGAGCAAGTTCCAGCTCCCAATCGGCTGCTGGATTCGAGTTTGCTTCTGCTGGCGGATTTTCGCTATCCATTGGTGGACTCTCTAGAGTTTCCCCGGTTGAGCTAGGATCTTGATGTGGCTGTTTTTCCTCGTCAATCATAAATATTCGTGCGACAGAACCCTACCAATTCTAGCAGTCGAAAGAGTCGCAGTATCCTGTAGTATTTGCCGATCGACAACTCAACCTGTTCCAAATCTGGGCTGGTGCCGATCGGGCGATCGAGCTGATGATCAATCAAAATATATCTTAAAAGACCGATCGAGACCGTTCTAAAAGCTATCATCACAGAAAAGCCAATGTTTAAACTTGCACGGAAATTAGTTAAAAATAGGGGCGTACGTCAGCAACTCAGGTCTAAAGACACGCTCGCTTGTAAGAAATTATAAGCTGTGCTGACCAGACCCCTCTTAGGAGGAGACGTCCCCCACCGGTCACGATACCGGAGAATGCGACGCTAGTTTTCCGCTCTATCATCTGCAATTAAACACTTCGACTTCGCTCAGCGCGGCGCAGTTTTAAAGTCACTGA
>JAYTZD010000495.1:0-10998 GCA_043742065.1 Oscillatoriales bacterium | reverse complement strand
TTGTGGTTTGTTATTTGTGGTTTGTTATTTGTTGGTTGTTATTTTTTAGTTATTATTTATTGTTATTTTTCAAGGAAGAAGGAAGAAGGAAGAAGGCCCTTCGACTTCGCTCAGGAACCGGGAAGAAGGAAGAAGGAAGAAGGTTTTAACTGTCAAGGCCCAATGCCCAATGCCCAATGCCCAATGCCCAATTCCCAATTCCCAATTCCCTACTTCATAACTTGCCAATCCATAATCCGCCATTGTCCATCTTGGCGAATCAAGTCGTAGCGGATACGGAGGTTTTCGTTGCGGGAAGTAACTAGCTGTTCGCGATCGAACACTTCGGCCTTTTCATTAACTTGCGCTTCGACTTCCGCCCGATCGGGATTAGTCGGATTTGCCGTTACCTTGGTAATTTGGAGTTTGTGTGTATAACGCTGGTGGGCGTTGTTTCGCTGTTGAGCTTCTGCCATCAATTGCCAGCGAGACAAAGCCGGTTCCGTCAGAACTTGCTTCAACTCATCAACAGCGTGATTAGGGCCCAAGGCTGCTGCTTTAGCCGACAGCCAACCCTGAATGATTTGCTCACCTGTTTGTTCAGTTATTGAACCAGATTCTGCTGGGGCGGGGGCGGTTGGTTCTGGGTTGGCGGGGGGTAATGCAGGAATTTCCAGCGGCGGGGCTTCCAGGCTGACTAAGGCTTGTTCTCCTTGCAGGGATGGGCCTGAGAGGGCTTGCAAAATGCCACCCAAAATACTGAAGATTAACCACAAAATGAACAGGCTTAGAAAACCTGCTGCTAGAAGCAATGCCAGCCGATTTCGAGGCATGGATTTGACTTGGGTGGAAACTTGTGCGCCGAGTGTCTTGGCCCGATCGACCAAATTACCCATTAGCCCAGCATTCTTCCTGGAACTGCGACGGGGTGAATGCGGTTGTCGGCGATCGTTTGAAGTCGATCCGAGCTGAGTAGGCGTCTGCCCATGAACGCTGGCTGGGGGCATCGGTGGGGCTGCTATCCCTTCAGATCTGGGGCCTTGTCCAGGAGGAGATTGGGCTGCTGCGAGGGGTGTCAATGTGACTGTAGCCGATCGCCCAGCATCTACTGGAGATGGTTGGAGTGAGGTTGTTACTTGGGGCGATCGCACTTGGGGCTTACCACCAGAACGAGGTTGCACAACTAGCCACTCGTTAGCTGTTTCTGCATCCTGTGGCAAGGCTTCCAAGTAGGCTTGTACCTTGGAATCGGCAAAATAATCTTTCAAGGAAACTGACTGCTGTGACAAATCCCGGAAGTGCGGAAACACTTCTTCTTGTAGCCAATGTTCGGCGTACAAGCATAGGCCCGGCAACAAATCGGGAGAATCTTGAGAATTTTCGCGAATGAAGGCGAGGGGTTCTTTTTCGGAACTGAGTTCAAGGGCTCTGCTGGCTTCTTCTGTTTGGCCTAGCAGCAGGGAACATACAGCTTTTTCCAGATGAACATCTTGGCGACGGCCCAACTGCATTAGCATCAGCTTGGCGCGGCGGATCATAGACGGCTGTCTAGCGGCAAATCCCTGGGCTAATAGGGTGTAGACCGAGAGATAGGTGGCCACTGCGGAGGGGCGACCAGCTTCTGATTCAAATAGGGTCTGCTGCTCACTGCTGGTCAGGTGTTTCCGCAGTCGCTGGACGAAGCGGAGGAAATCTTCTATACCCAATCCCGATCGATCATCTCCGGAACCATCGATGCCACCCCTTTCTTCGAGCATTTCTCGGAGGATTGTCAGTCCTTGACGGCGTTCCGAGACTTGATCTTCGGGGAGGGATAGTAACTCTAGGATGTTGTACGGACGGAGTTTGTATATATCGGTTTGCATTTCACCCCTCACGCTTGGAAATAGGCTTTCGCGCAGCAGCAGTTCTTGGCCTGCATCTAGTGACTTGGCTGCATTCTGGTATTGACCTTGTTGCCACTGTTCCCGGCCGAGTTCTAAACAGGACAGGGCTACGGTTAAAACTATATCGGGCCGCACAAGCTGGGGGTCGCCGAAGCGCCCTTCTTCGATCCCGGTACTGCCATTGTTGAGATAGGGTCGGCCCAGTTTCTGTACGAGTTCGTATTCTCCCAGTTCTTGTAGTACGAGCAGGGCTCCTACGAATTGGTTGTTGTCGATTTCAATACTTGGAGTGTGGGGGTCTGGAGTAGCGTCTAAAACCCCCGACTCTTGCCAGTCTGTTTCTGTTGAGTCTTGCAGGACTGTAGCCATGCCTGGTGAGGTTTTTGACCTCTGATGCTTGGCTAAAATTCCTGCTTCTGATTCGCGATCGTAAGTTTTGATTAAAAAACTGGCATCGTAAGCTTTGCGCCCATCTGAGTCTGACAGAACGGCGCAGGCCTCGTCGAGCAGTTGTTTGCGGGCGACGATCGCAACTTCGGAATACTCCCTACGTGGAAGTTGTAATGTGCGATCGCGATGAGCTTGCTGCAACTGTTCGGCAGTAGCTTGAATCGGTAGACCCAAAATCCGGTAATAATCTAGTGGAATTAGTAGCACTGTCCACTTCCCCAAAGCGCTAGCGACTGAATTAGCCTATCGTGAACTAACCTGACGGTCAACGGAGTACCGTTAGACCGCAGGCTTCTTTTTCCCTTTGTGCAAGGGCTTTTTTGAGTGACGAAGTTCCCCCGCCACTTTCGTGGTAATTTAGACCAATCCTTTTGATCGGCTTGGCTGAATTCTCATCTCTATCCAAAGATTCTCCACACTCACAAGAATACCATCGATCAGACAATTCTTGCGGTATCTTATAGCAGTTTGTTAGTGACCACGAGGTGTCGATGGTCTTAGCAAAGACGATAAAAGCCGATCGACCGATTCTTGGTATAGTTAGGGTCGTTGACTCGCCCGATCGACTAAAAGCGAGAGTTCAAATAATACTTATTGGGTATTAATTATTTATGGTTCAGGAACGGACTTTACCACCTTTTGACGCAACAAGCGTAACTATTTCTCGTGATGAAGGTTTGATGCTTTACGAGGATATGGTTTTAGGGCGCTTTTTTGAGGACAAGTG
Source organism: Oscillatoriales bacterium (assembly GCA_043742065.1). GTDB lineage: Bacteria > Cyanobacteriota > Cyanobacteriia > Cyanobacteriales > Microcoleaceae > Microcoleus. The sequence goes on along the minus strand of JAYTZD010000495.1, from coordinate 7,956 downwards.
CGCTGAGATGTATTACCGGGGCAAGATGTTTGGTTTTGTGCACTTGTACAACGGCCAGGAGGCGGTTTCTAGTGGGGTGATTCGATCGATGCGCCGGGATAGCACGGACTATGTTAGCAGCACTTATCGCGACCACGTTCACGCTTTGAGCGCTGGTGTGCCGGCGCGGGAGGTGATGGCGGAGTTGTTCGGAAAGGAGACTGGTTGCTCGAAGGGCCGTGGTGGTTCGATGCATATGTTTTCGGCGGAGCACCGACTTTTGGGTGGCTATGCTTTTGTGGCTGAGGGGATTCCTGTGGCGACGGGGGCGGCTTTTCAATCGAAGTATCGGCGTGAGGCTTTGGGGGATGAGACTTCCGATGGCGTGACTGCTTGTTTTTTTGGCGATGGCGCTGCGAATAATGGTCAGTTTTTTGAGTGTTTGAATATGGCCGCTTTGTGGAAGTTGCCGATTCTTTATGTGGTGGAAAACAACAAATGGGCGATCGGGATGTCCCATGAACGAGCTACTTCTGACCCGCTAATTTACAAGAAGGCTCATGCTTTTGGCATGGCTGGGGTTGAGGTTGACGGGATGGATGTTTTGGCGGTGCGGGAAGTTGCAAAAGAAGCTGTGGCGCGGGCGCGGGCTGGGGAAGGGCCGACTTTGATTGAGGCTTTGACTTATCGTTTTCGCGGGCATTCTTTGGCTGATCCTGATGAATTGCGTTCTAAGGAAGAGAAGGAGTATTGGTTCCCTCGCGATCCGATTAAGAAGTTGGCTGCTGATTTGATCGATCGCGCTTTGGCTACTGCTGAGGAATTAAAGGCGATCGAAAAGAAGATTGAAGCAGTAATTGATGATGCAGTAGATTTTGCTGAGAAAAGCCCTGAGCCTGATCCTAGTGAATTGTATCGGTTTATCTATGCTGAAGATCAATAGTCTTTAGAGATGCAGCTTACAGGTTTCAACCTGTAGCTGCACGAATTTGAAGCTAAAATTAAAGGTAGATTTTGTAGACGAAAAGAGAGGCGATTTTCATGATAAATTGCGATCGAATTCAAATCAACAAAAACATGGGTGCAGTTCGAGTCAAAGTCAAGCTAACGAATGCCATTGACGAAGAGTTAGTCAAGAGAGGATTGCTAAATCCAAATCTGTTACGAGTGTATGAAGCAGAGGCACTGATAGATACTGGTGCAGTACGCACAGCAATTCCTGTAAAAGTCTGCGAGCACCTCGGCTTAAGAATTCGGAGTCAGGAAATAGCAAAATATGCTGATGGTAGACAAGAATCTGTGGGATTGACCGGGCCTATTCTGATTGAAATAGAAGGGCGGGAGACGATCGAGGCGGCGATGGTTTTAGGCGATATGGTGTTAATTGGTCAAACTGTGTTGGAAACTTTAGATTTGCTGGTAGATTGCAAGAATCAGCGTCTAGTTCCTAATCCTGAAAATCCTGAAAGACCTGTATTGAGAGTATAAAAAAGTTATTTATTGTGCAAACAATACCAGCTTATTAATAACATTTTGTCATCCACCTTTAGGTTGGTATTTACAAAGCAAATTAAACAAAAAAACTGAACTAAAGACATAGAAAATAAGGTAGCTAAATTTACTTTTCAACGTTATTGTGATAGACATAACTACACAACCTAGGTGACTAACTTGGCTGACATTGTTGATACTGCCGTTAAAGCTGGCTCTTTTACAACCCTAGTTGCTGCTGTGACAGCAGCCGGCTTAGTAGATACTCTCAAAGGCGCTGGCCCTTTCACAGTTTTTGCTCCTACAGATGAAGCTTTTGCTAAGCTTCCCGCAGGTACTGTAGACAAGCTGCTTAAGGACATTCCTCAGTTGAAAAAAATCTTGACTTATCACGTAGTCTCAGGCAAAGTGATGGCTGCTGATGTGGTCAAGTTGAAATCAGCTACTACAGTTGAAGGTTCAACTGTAAAAATTGATGCTTCTAATGGTGTCAAGATAAATGATTCTACTGTTACAACAGCCGATGTTGCTGCTGATAATGGTGTTATTCACATCATTGATGCGGTTTTGCTTCCTGCGTAAGCTAAGGCTTGGATAGGGTAAGACGATCTCTGGGGCGGCGGCTATAGTTAGCTGCCGCCTTATTTAATTGAAGGTTTCAATCCCTGATAGGGATTTAGGTTTATTGCGGCTTTACCTAAAACCTCCGCTGGTACAAAAGTTTTAAAAGTTTCAATCCCTGATAGGGATTTAGGTTTATTGCGGCATATTATCCTCAAAAATTTGTGGATCTCCAAGAACCTGTTTCAATCCCTGATAGGGATTTAGGTTTATTGCGGCTAATAGAATCAGGGGACACGGGCATAAAATCAAGGTTTCAATCCCTGATAGGGATTTAGGTTTATTGCGGCTGGGTAGTCAAATTTAAATTTCAAGGAATAGAAACTAGTTTCAATCCCTGATAGGGATTTAGGTTTATTGCGGCGAAAATGAAGTTTTATAAATCTTAAAAAAGCGATACCTAGTTTCAATCCCTGATAGGGATTTAGGTTTATTGCGGCGAGGTTCCCGCTCCGGTCACTGAGATATTTACTGCAAGTTTCAATCCCTGATAGGGATTTAGGTTTATTGCGGCTTAAAGTTTGCGAGAAAGATTACCCACCTATTGGTTTCAATCCCTGATAGGGATTTAGGTTTATTGCGGCGCAACCCGCCAATGATGAACAGAAAGCTGTTATTCAGTTTCAATCCCTGATAGGGATTTAGGTTTATTGCGGCCCTTAACCCTTGCCTCACAAGTATTTAAGTAAGGTTTCAATCCCTGATAGGGATTTAGGTTTATTGCGGCTCAAAAAGTATCATCAGACGACTGGTAATTATTCAAGTTTCAATCCCTGATAGGGATTTAGGTTTATTGCGGCTTTGTTGATTGTATGTCTTATGCCCTCGTGTGGCAAGTTTCAATCCCTGATAGGGATTTAGGTTTATTGCGGCCGCCCGCTCCAGAAGCCTTGCTCTATTTGGTTTTCAAGGTACAGTTCCGTGAACCTAAAACAAAAGTACCATTCCACTCTTCGACTTGTCAACCGCCACTTTTCCATACTCACTCCAAAAACGTTATCCTATAAGGCTTTCAGACTTTCCGTGAATCGTTTTTTCAGACTAGGGGCATCAAACTCTTGCTGCACATCAGTTTCAGCCGAAAAATTTGATACCCCTATTTTAACACCTACTGGTTCACGGAAACTAGGCAAAAAATATTGTGCGATCGGCAGGAACTACCCCACCAATACGTTCAATCTTACCTTGACAGCAAGCGCACAGCGGGAAAAACAAAATACTGTCCTCGTTTGGTTTGATGACTTTGTTCAGGCGCGATCGCAACTTAGCATACTGAGTCTCAGTCAGATCGGCACACTCGAACACACTGTACTGCATCCACTGCCCATAAGACTTCAGCATTTTGTGAATCTTTGTCCGGCGCTTGTCTTCCGAAATATCGTAAGAAATCAGAATGTGCATATCTAGTACAAAACTAAAGGTGGATATTTGTCAATCTCGCCCATCAAATATTTCGCCAACAGCCGCCCCTGAATCTCAAAAGCCTCTCGATAAGTGCACTTACGTTTCAAAACCGGATGCTTAAACTCAGACTGCTTTTTTTTTTCATACAACCTCAAAAACTCTTTCCGTCCCGTTTCCGACAGTCGCACCACATTACTCAGCGGTTCCACAGTAAAATCATTCGGCGTCAGAATCCGGCGGTTAATCGCATTGAGAATTACACTGTCAGCCACCAACGGGCGGAACTCTTCCATCAAATCAAACGCTAAACCCACGCGGCCGTAGCGCTGCACATGAAGGTATCCTAAATAAGGGTCAAATCCCACAATATTAATCGCGCTTTGGACATCGTGACGTAGCAGCGTGTAAGCAAAATTCATCAAAGAATTCACCGCATCGGTAGCTGGGCGGTGTCGCGGTTTAAACACAAAGCCTTCCGCCCGAATTAATTGGTTGAAAACTCCGAAATACGCCGCACTCCCAGCACCTTCGTGTCCGCGCAAAGAGTTAATATTGTCAGTTTTGTCAAGTTTGGCGATCGCATTTGAAATCTGAGTAATTGCCGAATCTAATTTTAGTTCGGAATGTTCGCGCTGAGTTTGAGATAAACTGCTGCGATAGTTCTTCAATTTTCCCCGAATAAAACCCTGGACAACATGAATAGCTTGCGGAGTTTCCCCCGCCGCTTTCCACTGAGCATTCCGAACGAAAATGTTTTTACTTAATTCCGGTTCCAGCTTGCCCAAATAGTGACCGGTATCGGTGATAAAAGTCAGAGGAATTTTCCGTTGAAGTAATTCTGCAACCGCAGCCGGAGAAATAGTTGCCCGTCCCACAATCACCACTCCATCTAAATGAATCAAAGGCACATCCTGTAACATTTGATTTTTTGCCTTGACATTCAGCCGTTCATCTGTTTTCCCGATAAACACATCATCTTGATTGATATAAAGTGTTCCCATGATTGACTCCAAAAAATGAGGTTTAATTAGCTTCTTGATAGCGCAGGACTCTCTCAGCAGCTTGGGGCAAACATTGCTGATAAAGGCTGCAACCTTGACAGCGTTTGCTATAATTTGCCGGAGGAATTTTGCCAGTTTGCAGTAAACTTTGAATTGCCGAAATAGTCACAATTGCCTCCTGTCTCAATTTCTCAGAAATCTCCACTAATTGCCGCTGATGCGACTGCGCGTAATAGACATATCCAGTCGCAATACTTTTCCCAGTCATCTCCTCCAAACACAAAGCTTGAGCGCAAACCTGCAACTCGTCATTATCCCACTCCCCCTTCCGCCCGCGCTTGTACTCGACGGGATACAATTCACCATCGGTTGATTCAATTAAGTCGGATTTCCCAATCAGCATATACTTTTCAGACTTCAGCCAAATCGCCCGCACCTGCCAAGTCTCATCGCGGTTGATTTCGCCCATAGTGTGAACGCGATCGTGCAAACTTGTGCCTTCAATGGTATACTGATTGTCGGTGAATTCCCCCGCGCAAGACATTCGCCAACAGCGGTGAGGGCAGTAGGAGTATTGGTTGAGAGATGCGATGGAAATGTAGTCGTCATCGTTCATAGTTTTGATGGTTTGTAGGAGATTGGTAATTAGGAATTGGTGCTCCGCCAGGCCCCGGCGATTGGAAATCGCGACTACACAAACGATGTCCGCCTCCGCTGACGAAGAGGGTATTCGGATATCAGAAATCATCGGGTGGAATCTTCAACCCGCGGAGGTGGGTTTTGTTTGTGTAGCAGCGGTTTCAACCGCCGGGTGGAATTTTATTAATAGCAAGACGGCGTACCATGCCCATACCCATCGTGGTTTTGCGGCCAATGCCGCAGTACAAAGCAAAATCAGCTAAAGCATTCAGTTGTTTGATTTTGACTGATTCTACTTCGCCCATAATCTTATAAGTAATCCCTCCAATTGAGCCGATAAACTTACTGCGCGAGTCAGCGATTATTTCGGTGGAAATATCAAAAAAACTGGGAAATATGGCATCTAAGGCAATGTCAGAAAATTCTATGCCGCTGTATTTGTTCCAGCGATGGAGAAGGCTGTTAAAGAGTGCATCTCTGGTTGGTAGTGCCATGTCGTATTTACCTTGACGAAAGGCTACAGGTGTCGCAAACTGGAATGACATGGTGCGATCGCAATCAGAAGCGCGATCGTACAATTCTTGATAGTTGCAAGCATTTGCCCAAGGTTGACCCGATTGCGCGGTTCCCTGGATGCTGGTAATCAGCAAATCCGCCGGGCCGAGATGCCAGGGATCTTTGGGATTTAAGTTCAACCAAAGCTGGGTTAATTGACCAAACAATGTGTCATCTAACAGGGAAATTCGCAGCCAACAGGGGGTTTCTGCTGCAATCTGTTTGTCGTGTTCCCACTGTAAGTAACGTGCGGGCTTTTGGGTGGATGGTTTTTGAATTTGCAGGGGACTTAATGTGAAGGATTTATCTATTTGTGATTCGTGTAGGTAGTTTCCTAAATTGCGATCGACTGAACTGACAAGAGTGAGAAATAACGCATGAATGTGTCTTCCTGTCAAGTATCCAGGAGAGATGGGAGATAGGGGAAAAATGTTGATAACGAGGCTGTTTGGCATATTGGTTTGTTAAGTTAGTGGCTATAGCAAAATTAAAGTGTGTAGGTTCGTAGTGAGGACTAAAGTCTTTACTACGAACCACAAAGTTAGCTGACCTGAAAGCGATATTTCATACAAGCTGGAATTTTTAGACCTTCAAGCTGGTAATATTGCCCGTTAATTGTGATATTTTGAATCAAACTCACTGGAGGCATATTAACCACATCATAGCTAATCACTTGATGCGAAAACATCACATCCAAGGGATTGAGCAAATAAGGAAAAACAAAGTTAGCTCCAGAAGTTGAACGTTGCCCTTCCTTTGTTTCTACAATTTTGACTTCTGCTTTGCTCATCCACTTTCCCAGACGAATCCATTTAGCTAGTTTCAAAGCCTTTTCTGAGATAATAAAGAACTCAAATTGGCTTTCCGGCGCAATCTCTTTGGTTCTGCCAAAACTGGGGATATTTTTCTGGGTTTTCTCCATCTCAACGTGATAGTTATTGTTGGCGTATTTCCAAGTGTTGAGAGTGGAGGAGTGAAATATCGATCGCGCTGGAGTCACATAAATTCCCTGTTGATTGAGCGCCGTTAAATGCTGCTCGTATTTAGGAACTTGTTCGGGACAAAAATAGCGATAGGAATGTTCTTCAGCAACGGTGGTGGAATAGATTTCGCTATCCACCAAACCGAGGGCGTAACAAAGCGCGTAATTGTGAATTACTGGCTCTGTTTCGTAAAGTCTCCCTATCTCGCGAGTTGCAAAATAAAGGCTATCATGCAACTCGATTTGACAGCGGTAAATAAAAGCCATTGTTGTTACTCCGCTGCTGCTTTTTTACTACCTTTCTTGGCTTTGTCAGAACTCTTGAGGACGTATTTTTGAGCATAAGCCATTGATTCGGTATTGGCTTGAGTCAACATTGCTTGCAGTTTAGTTTCATCGCTGGAAATCGATTTAACCTCTGCCAACAGGCTATGAAAAGATTCGCCAAGAAAATCACGGTGCGAGATGCACTCTCCATTCATTAGTTCAGCAATTGCTTGATTTGCATTAGTCAAAACATCATCTTCATTGAGCGGATCTGGGGGATTAATTTTGCCAGCAGCGCTCATCAAATCGTAGATTTTTTGCGTCCACCGCAGATTGCTAACAATCTCGCCATCTGCAAAAATAACCCCGATTAATTCATTGCGAACTCGACCAGTGCGGGTAGTTTGCGCCCCGTAGTGTCGCGTTCGGAGAATGTTGTTGAAAACGTAGAGAAAACCTGTTTCTGTCGGGTCTTTTAGCGTTACAATGCTGGGGAAAAAGACTTGAGGCAAAATGTGATCTTGGCTGTTAATGCGACTGGTAACTTCTCCTTGGCGGCTCATTGTTCCACTTTCATACGGTGCATTGAGAGTGAAATTAAGGTGAGAATCATCGAAAGGAGTGATGGAATAAGCAGTGTCTACGACTACTTTGGATTTCTCAGAACCGGAATCGCCGATCGCAAAACCGTACAAAATACAATCAGGAGTAGTTTTGCTAAAATCGACGTTGTAGTCGCACTTTTCCCAATCGCCAATTTTGTAGTTTCGCAGCAATTCCCGTCCAGTTAAACGTTCGGGTGTAGACTGTTTCCGCTTAAACATCGCTAAACGGCTGATGTGCGTTTTGTCTGCAATTCCCGCACTTACCCTTGCCTTGTTCAATTCGCCGTCAGTCTGAAATAGCGGATAAGATTCGGTAACGCGGATGGTGATGAAGTGAGCATATTTCCCCATCGGTTTTGCGGGAATTTCATCGTGGAAGAATTTAGAATCGAGGGTTTTCAGAAATTTCATG
>JAYTZD010000494.1:0-2773 GCA_043742065.1 Oscillatoriales bacterium | reverse complement strand
ATAATGCAAGTGTTAAATAAAAACTGTGGTAAATGTCTATTCCTTCCGACATACGACCTTTGGTAGACGAACTATACCAGGTACTAGACGATACCGATCGCCAAGCAACTGAGGGACTTTTTGCACTCAGAAGAGCCATGTCTCTTTTTCCCGAAAATGAAATACTGATGCAATACTTTTCTTCGATCAGTAATTTTCAATTTTGCGTAGCAGGTGTTCGCTTACAAGCAGAGCATATTGTGAGCAATGTATTAATGGCTGGTGTGCCCGATGAAGATGTGCAAAAAGCAGCAGATTATTTAGCAGCTTTGCTACATATTGCTCCCGAATCTAAAATTATGATCGAAAAAGTAGTTGAGAGATTAGAAGTATTACAATGAAACAATTACCAGATGAAAGCGAACTCCTGGAAATCCTGGAAATTGTGAAAGCCGCCGAAGCTAAAGCCAGTGAAATGTATGAATTTTCCAAGACAATGGCTCACAATACCCAAATTACTGCCACAAAGAGAGAGGAAGCTGAACAGCTAAACGGGGAGCCTTTTGCAGATAATTAAATTTGTAGTGGGAGATGTTGGTATGTTGATTTAAAGAACGATCCCCATGCGAATTCTCCAAATTATCCCCTCCATTTCCCTAGTCTATGGCGGGCCTAGCCAAATGGTACTCGGACTTTCAGCCGCCCTCGCTGCCAAAAATATTGATGTCACGATTATCACTACAAATTCTAACGGAGATATCGGTCAAATCCCCTTAGATGTTCCTCTCAATCAACCTATAAAACAAAACGGCTATCAGATTATTTATTTCCGCTGTTCACCCTTCCGTAGATATAAGTTTTCACTATCATTATTGCACTGGTTAAATCAAAATGCACAACAATTTGACCTCGCTCATATTCATGCTCTTTTCTCACCAGTAACTACCCTCGCCGCTACAATTGCCAGGGGGCACAATTTGCCCTATATTATCCGTCCCTGCGGTATGCTCGATCCGGCTGATTTGCATAAAAAAAAGCAGTTAAAACAAATTTATGCTGCACTTTTAGAACGTCCTAATTTAGCTGGTGCAGCGGCAATTCATTTCACGAGTCAAGAAGAGGCTAAAATATCTGAAAGATTTGGTTTGGACTGCACAGGCAAGATGCCAGTGCCACAAGATTTGGTGATTCCATTGGGGGTGACAGCAGGTTTGTCTCCTAAGAAATTGCCAGAATCTCAAGTGCCAATCATCTTATTTATGTCACGAATTGAACCGAAAAAAGGGCTGAATTTGCTGATACCAGCATTGGAAAGTATTTTAGAATCAGGCATAGAATTTAGCTTTATTTTAGCTGGTTCAAACACCCAAGATGCTGATTATGAAACACAAATTAAAGTACAAATTCAGAATTCTATTTTAGCAAGATATACAACAATAACTGGCTTTGTGAGCGGTGATTTTAAACATGAACTATTGACAAATGCTGACTTATTTGTATTGCCTTCTTATTACGAAAACTTTGGGATTGCTGTAGCAGAAGCGATGGCTGCTGGTGTACCTGTCGCTATTTCCGATCGCATACATATTGCGGAAGACATACGGCAAGCAGAAGCTGGTTGGGTGGGGCCTTTGGAAATTGAGGCGATCGCATCTTTGATCAAATCAGCACTTCTCGATCCAGATGAGCGCCAACGGCGGGGATTGAATGGCAAAGCATATGCCAAAAAGTATTATAACTGGGATGCGATCGCCCAACAAACCATCGATACTTACCAGCACATTTTGTCCTCGATCGCAAATCCAAATAATTTATGAACTATTCCAATGAAAAACCGGGCTTTCTCCAAAACCCGGTTTTAATAATTAGACTTAATTGAATCCTAATTTTTAGCTTCTTTCGCAGTAGGTGGTAGGCTCACAAAGTTGCCAAAAACTCCAACAGTTTGATAGCTTTTTTTGCCTAATTCAGTAGTGTAAATACTGACAACACCTAAATTCTGACGCTGGGTTGTATTGTCGAGTAATTGTTCGATCGTACTCCGCTGCGAAGTCACCAAATTCTTGCAACTACCGATCAAAGTCTCTGCAACGCCGCTCAAAGCTTGAGGGACGCTAGAATCCTTGCACACAGTGTTTTCCAGCTCGACTTGCAGTTTAGTAGAAGCATAAGTTAGGTATTTGTCTCTAGCCGGATTGGTAAATGCCATACTAGCGGCTAGAACCATTAGCGCGATCGCAACTTTGCCGACATTACCGAAAAAATTAGAAGTTGGTTGGTTATTATTCATGGCTTTATCAATAATCATTTGTTACCTAGTCCGGGTGAGTTATAAGCTTATCTTCATTTAAACTACACCTCCTCAGAAACAGATTTCAGACAAAAGATGACAGTTTTTAGATTGGAGACGAGTTGCGAGTCAGAGGGCAACCACGGGATTGCCCCAGGGCTGTTTCATTCTCTTGTAGGGGCCGCAAAGAGTGGCTGCCCCAATCTCTGAAACACTTACAAAATCGTGGACGGGGAGGGCGGGCACGGGGGCACCGCCCCTACCCATTGAAACAACCATTCAGCGTGATTTTTGCCGATCGATCTCTCGTTGCAACTCCTCAATCTGACGGCGCAAAGCATCGGTTTCGCTATTAGCCGCTTGGGATTTCACATCAACAGCACCCTCAGATACTGCCCGTTTGTAGTTCCCCAGCTTGATTTGGCGATATTCCTCGGAACTTGCCCAGTCTCGCAAATACCGCAGACGTTCCACCGGAAACGGGTGACTCAGCATCGCGCCTTG
>JAYTZD010000493.1:0-2777 GCA_043742065.1 Oscillatoriales bacterium | reverse complement strand
AGTAATTGTGTTCGATAGATGCAAAATCTAAAAGCACAGCTTTGGGATGGTGGCACTCGGCAATGTCTAAGCAATTGTACAACTCAGTAGCTGTAGCGAATACATATTCATCAGCTTTTAAAATTTCGCATAGTCTGTCATTTTCCAAATCTGAAGTACCACCAATTAGAATTAAAGCAATTGGGCGAGAGTAAGTGTTCATAGCTATATTTTTGCAATATCTTACGTTTAATTAAGAAATTAGGAGACGGCAGTTAATTAAGAAATTAGGAGACGGCAGTGCCGTGTCCCTACCCCGAAATAGTATTGTAGGGAAACGGCACTGCCGTCTCCTCCATCTCCTCCGTTGCCGACTACTGAAAACTGACAAAATCAATACTTGAACTGATTAACAAGTCCTTGTAACTCCGTTGCGGTTTTCGACAATTCGATCGCGGAATTTTGAGTATTGCTAGCACTAGCTGTGGTGCTTTCGGCCGCATCTGCTACGCTGGTAATATTGCGGGCAATTTCCGAAGAGCCGATCGCAACTTGATTCACATTCCGCGCAATTTCAGTGGTTGTAGCCGTTTGTTCCTCAACCGCACTGGCGATAATCGTTTGAAAATCGCTGATTTGGTTGATAATAGAAGTAATTTGGGCGATCGCCTTCACAGAACTCTTAGTATCAGCTTGAATCGCCTCCACCTTCTTGCTAATATCCTCAGTCGCAGCAGCGGTTTGTTTCGCCAACTCCTTCACCTCATTAGCCACCACCGCAAAACCTTTGCCCGCTTCTCCAGCCCGCGCCGCCTCAATCGTAGCATTCAAAGCCAGCAAATTGGTCTGTTGGGCGATCGAAGTAATCACCTTGACAACATTACCAATTTCTGCACTACTAACACCAAGTTTAGTGATAGTTTCATTAGTAGTTTCCGCCATCCTCACCGCCGAATGAGCAACCGTCGCAGCTTCCGCAGCATTCTTCGCAATCTCCTTAATGCTAAAATTCATCTCCTCAATACCCGTAGCCACCGACTGAGTATTGCTACTAACTAAATCCGCCGCAGCAGATACAGTACCAGCTTGAGCTGAAGTTTCTTCAGCAGCAGCCCCCATATTTTGGCTTTCGCAAATCAATTCCTCTGAAGCGCTACTAACTGCGATCGCAACTTGGGAAATCTGCTGCACTTGATCCGTCAAATTAGCCGCCATCAAATTAACATTATCCGTCAAATCTTTCCAAGTGCCACTGATATTTGGTACTATCGCCTGTCCTCCCAACTGTCCTGAAACCACCTCTTTAGCCAGCTTAGTTACCTCATCAGCAAAAGTATTAAGCTGATCCACCATTGTATTAAGAGTATCCTTCAGTTCCCGAATTTCCCCTTCAGCTTCCACAGTAATTTTCTTAGACAAATCTCCCTGAGCAACAGCCGTAGAAACCTCCGCAATATTGCGAACCTGTTCGGTAAGACGAGCAGCCATAATATTCACATTACCCGCCAAATTCAGCCAAGTACCAGACAAATCTGCAACTTGTGCTTGACCTCCAAGCTTACCTTCAACCCCAACTTCTTGAGCAACGCGAGTAACTTCTGAAGCAAACTCATTGAGCTGATCAGTCATATTATTAATCGTATTCTTCAGCTCCAAAATTTCCCCTTCAGCCTCCACAGTAATTTTTTTCGACAAATCACCATGAGCCACAGCCGTAGTCACTTCAGCAATATTTCGCACTTGACTGGTGAGATTACTCGCCATTAAATTAACATTTTTGGTTAAATCTTTCCAGACACCAGCCACGCCATGTACTTGTGCTTGACCGCCGAGTTTCCCCTCAGTTCCAACTTCTTTTGCTACCCGCGTTACCTCTTTGGCGAAGTCATTAAGACTATCAACCATTTGATTGAGAGTATCTTTCAGTTGCAAAATCTCCCCTTCGGCTTCAACAGTAATTTTCTCATTCAAATCACCCACACTAATCGCAATTGCAACTTTGTTAATATTCCGCACTTGATTAGTGAGATTTGCTGCCATCAAATTGACACTTTCGGTAAGTTCTTTCCAAATACCAGAAACACCTTCTACCTGTGCTTGCGTTCCCAATTTACCCTCACTACCAACTTCTTGGGCGACGCGGGTAACTTCCAAGGCAAAAGCATTTAATTGGTCTACCATTTTATTTAGAGTAGTGCCAATACGACGGAATAATCCTTTAATTGGTTTGCCTTCAACTTCTAAGTGAAATTTCTCAGATAAATCGCCTTTAGCTACAGCGTGCAGCACCCGTGCCATGTCTATTGTCGGCACAATCAAGCTATTGAGTGTTACATTTATGGCATTAATACTACTAACCCAAGAACCTTTGAATTCTTTAATTACTGTTTGTTTGGGAACTTTTCCTTCTTCGGAAACCACTTGACTAATTCGCTCTACTTCGTCAGCAAATTTTTCATTTACGGTCACCATTTCATTGAAGACTGTGGCAATTTCACCCAGTCCATTATCAGATAAGCGAACGCTAAAGTCACCATCTCTAACTGCCGCCAGAGCAAGAATGAGTTGCTGACGGTACTGACTATCGCTGAGTTTTGCAACTTCTTTGTTTTCCAAATTTCCGTCATCCACAGGGTTGATATCGGCAGATTCTAGGGCAGTTGATTGATTTTGGTGATCCATGTTTTTGATTTACTTTATAGGAGTATGTTTGGTAGTTTCTTTTAGCTCACATCGTTTCCGGTTGCATCGGAATTATTAGTAGCCGAAATTAGGAGACGGCAGTGCCGTGTCCCTAC
>JAYTZD010000492.1:0-11060 GCA_043742065.1 Oscillatoriales bacterium | reverse complement strand
GCGGGATACACTAAGTATCTCGGCAAACCTGGTTTGAGTAATTTCAAGATCTTCAAGCACATCTGAAATGACCTCCCCCGGATGTACTGGTCTTACTTGCCTCCCTTGAATAATCTCTTGTATGTCTTTCATGCAATTTTCCTTACGCTTGAAGTTGAACTTTTACATTTTGTCTGATTGTCTAGTGATAATCTTCAAAATCTATATCGTATGCGTTGTCATCACTAAATGTGAAAGTTATACGCCAGTTACCTGATACTTTTATTGACCAAGTTCCCTCTCTATCACCCTTAAGCTCATGTAAACGATAGCTTGGTAAGTTGATATCATCTATACTTGTTGCTGTATCTATTACTTCAAGTCTTACTCTAATCTTTTTTTCAAGTTCTTTAGGAATACCTTTTGCATTACCTTCCTTGAATAATTTTTCTAGTGCTTTACTTTTAAAGGTTTGTATCATGTAAAACAGTCCTTCAATATAGGCTCAATATCCAGTTCATAGCATTTATAAATATATTAGTTAACAGTTTTTGTAACTTTTGAGGTTACTATATGAGTGTAACTTATAAAGTTACAGATGTCAAGCCTGGAATGATTGCAAAATCAAAAATCGCTCAAATCTACTAGCACCGTTGGATCTGGGAGAATGCAAAAGTTATCCTAGTAGTTGACATCAGCCGTTATGCTGCCCGACTTATCAATCGCCCGATCGAACTGAAATGTACTCATAGCCGATCGCCCAAAAAACCAATTTCACCCCTCACCCACCCCGCATCTGCTTGACCAAATGAACTAACTCTGGTAATATCAGCTTCTCCACAGCCAGCCTCACCGCATTTTTAGAACCCGGAAGAGAAAACACTAACTTGCCTTGATAAACGCCAGCAACAGCACGAGATGCGATCGCCCTAGAACCAATTTCTTGATAACTCAAAAACCGAAAAATCTCCCCAAATCCCGGCAAAATCCTGTCCAGCAAACTCTCCATCACATCATAAGTCGTGTCTCGCGGAGAAATACCAGTTCCGCCACTAAAAATTATCGCATCCACATCTTCGCGCTCACAGAAAGCCTGCATTTGCAATATAATTTTTGACGCATCATCCTTAATAACTGTGTAAGCCACCACCAAATGACCAGCATCTTTCAGCAACTTCTTAATTAAGACACCGCTATTATCTGTTTCCGCAGAGCGCGTGTCGCTAACAGTAATGACAGCACAATTCACAGTCATTTCAGATAAATCGGGATGTGGAATTTGTGTCATATAGAATAAGTTATTAGTTATTTGTTATTTGTTATTAGTTATTTGTTATTGGTTGTGCGTTCTAATAACCAATAATATCAAATCCGGTAGCATCGGAATTACAGTAGATTATAGGTTTATAGGTACTATCAATATCCCTACACTTTATAAACCTGGAATATGCTGTATATTCGGATGCAGCCGGAAACGATATCACCCATGCCCCATGCCCTATGCCCTATGCCCAATACCCAATACCCAATGCCCTATGCCTTATTAAAAGCTAAGCCATTTGATTCAGAGTAGCGTTCCATAAAACGCATGAATCGCTCCCATTCTTCAGCATTTCTCATTAGATAAAGAGCTTCCAAACCAGCAGGCTGGCCATTGATAAACTTAGCCTTAACCTCGCGAGTTAAGATTTCACCTTCTTCATCAATCATGTACATCCCAGTAATATCTTCTGTACTACTAACCAGAGCTTTGGGATTTTCAAAGATGAAAGTAGCCGTCCCTTGACTGCCACTTTTAGAACGAGTTAGGCGGACTTCGGGCACAGCATCTTCGTCCATACCACGGGAAAACTGAATTGTAGCCATAATTTAACGATCGAACCTTAAAGATTGCTGAATTTCTTAAGATCTCATCATAAAACGATTTGGTACTCGGAAATTGAGACTTCGGGGAGGAGAGGAAAGACTGGCTGATTTCAAATCTTCCTTTTCCCCCTTCCCCACTTGTCTAGACGATGTAGCGAGAGTTTATCGGTTCGGCCCGGTTGGTTGCGACCAAAGTTTGGTAGATGAGAGCGGATATTTCACCACGGGTGATGTCGCGGGCGGGAGAAAAGCGATCGCGCGCTGGATAATTGACCACTATTCTGCGCTCTGTGGCCGTTGCAACCTGAGCGGTGGCAAAACTGGGAATTAAAGCCCGATCGCTGTAAACGCTCAAAGAATTGGGGTTTCCGCCCACAAGCTGCAAACCATTTACCAAAGAAACGATCGCCTGAGCCCTAGTCAAATTCTGATTCGGGCGAAACGTGATGTCGGGATATCCAGCCAAAAACCCACCTCGATTAGCTTTTTCGATCGCCCCTTTTGCCCAAAAATCCGCCGCCACATCCTTGAAATTCGTCGCATCACGCCGTGGCGCAAGTTCAAAAGCCTTCGCCAGCAAAGCCGCATACTGAGCCCTAGTCAAATGTTGATCCGGCTGAAAAGTGCCGTTTGGAAAACCACTGATAATATTCATCTTTGCCAAACGTTCGATAAAATCCTTAGCCCAATGAGTGCTGATGTCACTGAATATTACGTTTGGAGTCGGAGTTGGGGTTGGAGTCGGAGTTGGGGTTGGTGTTATCGAACCCAAATCAACTAAACCTTTCACCCGCGACGGATTAATCTGATTTCCCACCGCGAAAATTTTGACCCCAGTGGCATTTTGCAAGTCCAACTCACCGTTATTCAAAAAGAGATTACCACCCAAATCTTTCGCAGTACCAACATCAGGCATCGCCTTTCCTACTACAGTCAAACCGTCTTCCAGATTTTTTTCAATGCGATTATTACGCAAAACCGGTTGCGATTCCCCCGCGAGAACAATCCCAGAGCGATTTTGCACAATTTGGTTGTCAACAATCAAAGGGCAAGATTGAGCTTGTAAAGAAATGCCGAAACCCGTATTTTGAAAAACATTGCGTCGCATTACACCTTTAGCGCTACCAGCCATAATCACGCCAGCCGCAGAATTCTCCAAAAATAGGTTATCGAGAATAGCAGGATTAGCAATGCCGGTGGCAAAAATTCCTTCCCGTTTGCATTTGGTGAAAGTGCAGTTAGCAACAGTGGGAGAAGTAGACTCAATCCAAACTCCTGTGCCCCGACTCTCAAGATTGGTGACTGTGACTCCGCGCAATTCGGCATCGGTTTGCAACAGTATAGTGATATTTTGACCTGCGGCGCTGGGACTGACAAATTTGCCACTTCCTTGGATGATAGTGCTGCTACCTTTGTTGGATTCATTACCGATAACTTTGACTCCAGAGGGAATGTCTAAGGGAAATTGTTCGCCGCTAGCTGCGCTGTATGTTCCTGTGGCTAACTGAATGATAGTTCCGAAGGGAGCCATACCGATCGCGCGGGCTATAGTTTTCAATGGGGCCCCTTGGCTACCGGCTGCTGTATCAGAGCCTGTTGTCGAGTTGACGTATAGTGTTGCCATGTTTTTGCTAAAGAGGTAATGTGCGATCGAGCTTTTGTATAATTTTCATTCTCTACCAACTTGACCCCGGATCTATATTCTGTTTCATTCGCCGACAGTCGAAATTCCCTGTCCAAAAACCTTCATCGCTTCAGCCAAATCAGTTTCGCCCATCAAAATGCAGCGTCTTAGTAAGTCAATATCCAGTGTTTCCAATCCTGACAGTTGACTCTGAATTACTTCTTCATACCCATCTTCCCGGAGATGATATAGCCGCAACGTGCCATCCTCCCAAAACCAGATTTCTGGCACACCCAAAGCCCGATATTTTGGCAACTTTGTCAGTCCACCGCTAGTATAAACCACCTCGATCGACAAATCGGGAATCAACTTAGGTTTCCCGAAACAAAATGATTTGTCGGCTTGAGTTGAAGCTTCTCCAGTTTTTTCCTGTGTCATTGAACCAGAAGGGTAAAACCTAATACCTTGCGTCAGCATAAAAGTTGTCACCAAGTAACCAATGATTTCCGAAAAATGTTCGTGTTGGAATCCCGGCGTCAGAATCTCGATCGCACCTGCAAAGAAAGACAACTTTATGCCTGGGGAGTCTTCCGAGGCTTTCTGGATTAACTTGAATTGTTCCCAGGTGCCGTTGAGTACCACTCGCCCATCGAGAATTTCGCGATCGAGAACTTGTGTCATTGAGCTACACCATTATCTCCTATGGGAATTATAGCGCATTGTGCGATCGGCTCTACAGAAGATCCATCCAGCAACTGTAGCTGAGGAATGCGAACATTTTTTAGTTTATCAGAGCCAGTAAGAATCACAATGTATTATGTCCGGTCACTCGATCGCATTACCTAACGTCAAGGTTAGTGCTACAATAAAAATATACCTATAGTCTTTTATAACTCAAATGTCTACATCTCGCAATTTACTATCTCAGCTAGATCAACACCTTCTCAATGAGTTCCGTCCCAGAATAGAACAAAGCTTTCGAGAAAATCCGCACTTTGAATTTAGCCAATTTGAAATTGCCGAAGATGAATATAACTCAGAAAGAACTCAAAAATTTACAACGAAAATACACAAGGGACAAAAACAGCACATCCAATCAGTTAAAGTAAAATTTACAATAAAAGCGATGACTCAAGAACTTGATATGCTTGCTCAAGTTGCTAGCAGTTTTAAAATGATGCTAGATGATGAAATTGAAAAATGGAGCAATGAGATGGTTACTCATGATAACTCTCTCTTAATGCAACCTGTTACTGAGATCGATGGTCAGACAGAATGGAAAGATATAAAATTTGCTGGAAGGAAAGTGCTTGGTAAAATAATTACTGTTATTCGGGAGTTTGATTTTGTTTACAGTGCCTAGCTAAGTGTGATTGTCTTCTATCAATGTCTTGAGTATAAACAAGAAAGCTTAATGAAAGACCCCCTATCGATTACTCATCCCCAATTAGCAGGTCAGTGGCATCCCACCAATAATGGTGAAATCAGCCCCGATATTGTTAAGAAAGGCTCCAAAAAGAAAGCTTGGTGGAAATGCCGTAATGGGCCCGATCACGAATGGGAAGCTTCTATTGAGAAAAGAGTCAGAGGGAGCGGATGTCCCTTTTGTGCTGGTCAAAGAGTATCGGTTACTAATTCCCTAGCTAATATTTCTCCTGAAATAGCCAAACAGTGGCATCCCACAAAAAACGGTAGCCTCACTCCAGAGCAAGTGGTAGCAGGTTCAACCAAGAAAGCTTGGTGGAAATGTCCCAAAGGTTCCGATCACGAGTGGGAAACTGCCATAGTCAGTAGAGTTGGAGGCAATGGATGTGCATTTTGTGCTGGTCAAAGAGTATCGGTTACTAATTCCCTAGCAAGTCTTTACCCTGAGTTAGCACAACAGTGGCATCCGACAAAAAATGGTAGCCTGACTCCAGAACAAGTGGTAGCAGGTTCAAGCAAGAAAGCTTGGTGGAAATGCCCCAAAGGTCCCGATCACGAGTGGGATGCTGTTATTGATAGTAGAGTTAGAGGGAATGGATGCCGCTGTTGTGCTGGACAGAAAGTTTCAGTCACGAATTCTCTAGCAAATCTTTACCCTGAATTAGCCAAACAGTGGCATCCCACAAAAAATGGAAAACTTACTCCAGAACAAGTGGTAGCAGGGTCAAACGAGAAAGCTTGGTGGATCTGTCCAGAAGGTCCCGATCACGAATGGCCAGCTTCTATCGTCAATAGAGTAGGAGGAAACGGATGCCGCTTTTGTCGTGGTCTAAAATCATCTGTCACTAACTCTCTAACAAGTCTTTATCCAGAGATAGCCAAACAGTGGCATCCGACGAAAAATGGTAAGCTCACCCCAGATAAAATAGTGGCAGGTTCGGCAAAAAAAGCTTGGTGGATCTGTCCAGAAGGAGTCGATCACGAGTGGGATTCTTCTATTGTTAATAGAATCAGAGGGAGAGGATGCCCCTGTTGTTCTGGGCAAAAGATATCGGTTACTAATTGTCTGGAAACTCGTTATCCTGAAATTGCTAAACAATGGCATCCCACCAAAAATGGGACACTTACCCCAAGTGCAGTTATAGCAGGTTCAGAAGAGAAAGTTTGGTGGCAATGCATTCAAGACTCAAAACATGAGTGGGAAGCAATGATTTCCAATAGAGTTCATGGGAGAGGATGTCCGTCTTGTAATTCAGGTTGGACAGTAGAAAAGATCCGCCATTTTATTAGCGCATTAATAAACTACCTTGAAACTTTTACTGCTGCTGAACTTTACCTACTATTTCAGCAGAGTGGAATGCTTCAGAGTACAGGCAAAGGTAAAAGCTTTGTTAAAGCGCTTGCTACTGGACGGTTCCCAAAAGAAGAAATAAAAAAATTTATCAATGGTGAATCTTCGATAGTTGATAAATTCCTGCAAGATAAACAGCTAACTCTCGAATCACTAGAAAAAAACAGCAATAATGACATCACCGATGAACGAGACAGAACCTCTGATGATAATCTTGACAACCAAATCAATGAAACTATCGAACCATCCCAGGAAGAAGATAACCTTAACCTTCCCATTGTCCAAACAAAAGAAGTCTTAAAATCCTTAGATCATCACGTCGTATCTTCAGCCGATGAAGAAGCGGTTGAATTTCTCATCGCATCGGCAAAAGCCAAGATTTGGAAGCACGTTTTTCACGATGAAACAACAGCCATAGCCCAAGCAGAAGCATACACTGGAGATAGCTATAGCGATCGCGTGAGAACAGAATTCCTCGACGAGTATCACCGCGCCAAAAATCTCGAAATTCCCACAGGTTACGCCTTCCGTATCGGTGGCAAATTAGCCGAGCCAAACCTGATGCAGCGACTAATCGCCGTTCGGGTACGTGACCAAAAGCGCGTCGGCAATTGGTCTGGAACAGGTGCAGGCAAAACCCTCTCCGCAGTTCTCGCCAGTCGCGTCATTAACGCCGATCTTACCTTGATCTGCTGTCCGAATAGCGTCGTCGAAGGTTGGAAAAATGCCATACTCAAAATTTTTCCAGATAGCGTAGTTATTACTAAAACTTTTAATCCCAATTGGGCAAAAGCGATCGGTGATGAGACTGGTTTAGGTGCAGTTCTCAATCCAGAAACCCACCATTATTTGATTTTGAACTATGAAATGTTCCAACAACCAGATTCGGTTAATTGGATACGTTCATTTATAGAAAACGAATCTATTGATTTCATCGTTATTGACGAAATTCACTACACCAAACAGCGCAAATTTGAAGATATGTCCCGGCGCAAACAATTAGTAACAGCCGTGATCACCACCACCGCAGAACGCAACCCCAATTTGCACGTTATCGGAATGTCAGCCACTCCGGTAATTAACAATATCCAAGAAGGCAAAAGTTTAATAGAAATGGTGACTGGATTCGCCCACAACGAACTCGATATCCACCCAACAATTGCCAACTGCATGAGACTGCACCAGCGACTTGTTACTCTGGGAATACGCTGGATGCCAGAATATAAACTAGATTATAAACAAATCGAAATTCCCGTAGATTGTGGCGAGTACATCGAAGAAATTCGCGCTTTAGGTGGAAATGGTACTCCATTGCAATTAGAAAAAATCCTGACTGTTGCCAGATTACCGATTATTCGCCAGCACATCCAACCTAAAACCTTAATTTACACTCATTACATCCAGGGAATCGATCGCATATTGAGAGATGCCTTAGTAAATGATGGTTGGAAAGTCGGCTTCTACACGGGCGAAGACAAATCAGGTTTAGAAGGCTTTTTAAACGGCAAAATTGATGTTCTCATCGGTTCTAGCGCCATAGGGACTGGTGTAGATGGCTTACAGCACGTTTGCAACCAGCTAATTGTCAACGTCCTACCTTGGACTCATGCGGAATTTGAACAACTCAAAGGTCGCATCTACCGCCAAGGACAAACCCGCGATACAGTAAAAATGGTGATTCCTCTGACCTCCGCAACGGTTAACACTCAGCGCTGGTCGTGGTGCGATTCCAAAATGCAGCGCTTAAAATTCAAAAAATCGATCGCTGATGCTGCTGTTGATGGCATAGTACCAGAAGGAAACCTGCGATCGCCTGCACAAGCTTACCAAAATGCGATCGACTGGTTAGAACGCCTCGCATCTGGCGAAGTTCAAATCATCACCCGCCCGAAAATTATTATCCCCATTCCAGATACCAACCCAGCGGAAGTACAGCAACGACTGGCGCGTTACGGCGACTTCTCCACCATGAATCGCCACTGGAACCAAACACACAGCGCCACCACTCACCAACGCTTACAGGAAAACCCAGAAGAGTGGGCGAATTACCATACTTTGTATCAAGAATCAAGAAAAGATTGGGCAGTTATTCCCTACGAGGAGATGATTCGCTGGTGTCAACAACGTAGCGGCTACACTATTGGTGATTTTGGTTGCGGTGAAGCAAAATTAGCTGAGGCAGTTTCAGATAGACATACAGTTTACAGCTTTGACCATATTGCGATCAATGATAATGCGATCGCCTGCGATATGGCGCACGTTCCGCTAGATGATGAAACTTTAGATGTGGCTATTTTTTCTCTTTCTTTGATGGGTTCAAATTTCACCGACTACCTACGGGAAGCACATCGTGTTCTTAAACTTGACGGTCAGTTGCATATTATTGAGTCAACTTCACGGTTTAGCGATCGGGGTCAATTTAGAACTGACTTAGAAGCTTTGGGATTTACCGTGATCAGCATTCAGGATATGTGGAAATTTACCCAGATCCGTGCTATCAAGAGTGAGAGGTCGTTTTAAAATTAGTTCAACAACCATAATAATTAGGATTTTATAACCCTTCTAATTCATGTTTGATATCTTCCCAATCCCCTAATTTACTTTTTTTCTGGTTCCAAGGCTCTGCCTTGGAACCCAGATGCTTTGGCTTTGCCTCGCCTTAACTCCCAGCCAATTTCGCAATACAAGATGCATCCAACACCACTACAATACCGTTTTGAAAAACAGCACAACTTGTCATTGCTTCAGCTAACACAGGAATTTTACCTTGTTTGAGATCTGCGATCGCCTCCGGTGTAGAATCAAAGACACTGATCCACCCGTAATCCTCTACATACTGAAGAGTCAAGGCATTATAATCGAGCATCCAGAAATCAATTCCATATTGATTAATAAACTTTTGCAATACCGCTTTATCGGGAGTATATTGAGCACGAATCAAATCGTTAATTCGCTGTAGATATCGGCTGTAATAACCTTTCTGATAAGGCACTGCATATTCCTTTGCTACCAAAACAGCGCGCTGACTAAATGTTGGCAGATTGTCCGCTTCTCCCGCGATTGAAGCAATTAGAATATCTTTCGGTTGCTGCTGAAAAAATTGGTACAAATCGGGCATTTTACCCTCTACATACCCAACCCTGGGAAAATTTGCAACTAAGCTGGGATAACACACAACTACAAAAGCAATTATCGCTGTAGTAGTTATTGCCACTAAGTTTTTAATCCCAAAGCTGGTTTCATTTTCCTTAGCCCAATTTAGAACTCCATCTATGATCAAAGTTAAGGCGATCGCACTTAAGAACACTACAATAAATCGCAAGCTATAAGCAGTATAGCGTCCAGGCTGATATAACTTGAAAAGGGTGGCGTGAGCAATCAAAAACATTGCTGAAGATGCTAAAAATAGCTGAAGCAACACCCAGATGCTACTTTGAATCTGTTTGGTTAAAGGAAAGTGCGATCGCAATACCAATAGCAGCGGCCATAACAATGCAGCACAGTGAGTCACAGGCGTAAATAGCGACTGCGGAAACATCCCGCTACCCCTGCCTGTCAGCCAATAATCTTTGGGATTTGACCGAAAAAAAGCATTTCTGCCATCTGCCGCAAATTCCGGCATTTTTTTAGCTTCTGCTGCTGTATAAGTTGGGCTAAATTCTGATTTATCTAGGGCATAGGGTAGCATTACTAAAAACACAACTCCTAAACCTGTGGTGCAAAATAGGTAATTTGTCCGATCGCGCGACAAGCACAAACGACCATTTTCCCAACCCACTAACCGCAAAACTAAAATACCGGCAGCCACCAATGCGTAAGGAGGGTAAAATAGTCCCATCAGGCTGATCGCCACTAAACAAGGCAGCAAGGAACGTCGCAGTAAATAATATAAAAAAGCGAGAAATATCGGATAGATAAAGGCTCTTGGCGTTGCAGAGGCCAAATCATCGGTCATCCACATATGTTGGTTGAGCAGCAAAGAGGCAATAAATCCAGTCATCGGCACTGGCAACATTTCTAGGGCAATGCTAAAACAGTAATAAGTGGAGATTAAGCTGAGGAAAAGCGGCAAGATTTTCTGAAAAAATAGCGGATGAATGCCAATTGTGGCGGCTATTTTGTAGAGTGCACTGTATCCTGCGGGGGCGGCAGATTGAAAATAGTTAGCAATGAAATCATTGGGAAACAAATCGCGATCGACAAATCGCATCATCCAGAAAACGTGTTGTCTGGCATCGTCTTGCACGACATACTCAGCACCGAAGGCTTGCCTTAGTCCCAAAAACCCATAGATTGCTGCAAATGTCAAGCTTAAAGCCAACCAAAATATGGTGTGCGATCGGGCTTTCTCATCAATTGGTGCAGTCAGAAATTTGTGTAAGGGGGCGATGAACATTGCGGGAAAAATGATTTTTCTTAAATCAAGATATTAGATTCGTCTATCATAGATACTTATTGAGCATACTCACAACTTTTACATGAAAGCTAAAACACCTGCTTCCCCAAAAACACCAACCCCAGAGTCACCCAAAAAACCAGAACCGGGCTTTGGTTGGAATCTTTATTCTGAACAAATTAATGGACGATTTGCGATGGTGGGATTCGTGTCACTTCTGTTGCTAGAATTCTTCACAAAACAGAATTTTTTCACCTGGATCGGTTTCCGTTAAATTCATAAAAGGTGGAAGGTGAAAAATAAATGATTATCCAATTTTCACCTTCTGCGCTAAAGTTTCAAACAGGAAATAATATCAAATCCGGTAGCCTCGGAATTATTAGCCAAAATTAGGAGACGGCAGTGCCGTGTCCCTACGC
>JAYTZD010000491.1:0-1250 GCA_043742065.1 Oscillatoriales bacterium | reverse complement strand
GGCTGGCTGAAGGGCTGGCTGAAGGGCTGGCTGAAGGGCTGGCTGAAGGGCGAACTGAAGGGCTGGCTGAAGGTATAGAAATTGGTGAACAAAGAGGTCAAATAAATCTGATTAAACGCCTATTGCAACGGCAATTAGGGGAATTAAATCAAGAAATAGAAGAGAGTTTGTTACGACTATCTTCTGAACAATTATCGGCATTAGCTGAGGCTATTTTCGATCTATCTAGTTTAGCTGATTTATCCAGTTGGCTAGAAAATATGCGCTAATTGAGCATGACTGAGATGATGTCGATATTACCAGCTATAGCGTTACATTTTGGATAAATTAAGTATATGTATTCAGATTCTATGAATGACGATCGCACAAATTTCAATACAACCTACGAACATGAGATTTTTGGCGATCGCGATTTGCCATCTTGGTTAACCTCTCAACAAATCAGCCTCGCCTGTACTACTTATCAAACTAGCAGGTTAATGTTAATCGGTGCTGTACCAGAAACCAACAGAATCTCGGCTTTTTGGCGAATATTTGATCGCGCAATGGGCCTCTACTGCACGCCGGAACGCCTTTATCTCAGCTCAAAATATCAACTCTGGCAATTAGACAATGTGCTGGCGGAGGGAGGACTGCATCAAGGTTACGATCGCCTTTACATACCGCGCATCGCCCACACCACAGGCGATATCGACATTCACGATATCGCTGTCGATAAAAATAATCAAATCCTGTTTATTAGCACTTTGTTCAATTGTATCGCTACTTTGAGCGATCGCCACAGTTGCAAACCTCTCTGGAAACCACCGTTTATCTCACAATACATCAACGAAGACCGCTGTCATCTCAACGGTTTGGCAATGGTGGATGGGGAACCGAAATATGTCACGGCTTCGAGTCAGTCGGATGTGGTGGATGGCTGGCGCGATCGCCGAAAAAATGGCGGTATAGTGATTGATGTCGCATCTAATGATATTATCGTCACAGGATTGTCGATGCCGCATTCACCTCGCTGGTATCGAGATAAGTTGTGGTTGCTGAATTCCGGTAGAGGAGAATTTGGTTATGTCGATTTAGAGACTGGGAAATTTCAGGCGATTACGTTTTGTCCGGGATATGTCCGAGGATTGGCATTTTGGCAAAATTGGGCGATTGTTGGACTGTCGAAACCGAGGGGTGGTGACAATACTTTTAGCGGTTTGGAATTGGATGAGTTGTTAGTAGCTAAAGATGCTGAGCCTCGCTGTGGT
>JAYTZD010000490.1:0-2784 GCA_043742065.1 Oscillatoriales bacterium | reverse complement strand
CTTCCGCAGAAACCAGCATTCACTTAGCTGTGTATAACAGTTTTCCCGAAGCTCAAGCTTGCTACCACGTTCATTCCGTCGAAGCAAATGTAGTCTCTCGGCTAGCGACAGGAGATGCAGTGTCTTTACCTGCGATCGAAATGCTCAAAGGTTTGGGAGTATGGGAAGAAAACCCCCAGGTATCCATGCCCTTATTTGCCAATTATTTAGAAGTGCCAAAAATAGCCCAAGAAATTTTAGAATTCTTTGCTACTTCTGATCCCAAAGTCCCCGCTTTATTAATTCGCGATCATGGCGTTACAGTCTGGGCAAAATCCCCCACAGCAGCTTACAATTACATAGAAATTGTTGAATACATATTTCGCTACATAGTGACAGTCAGTCAATCAAGTATAGATTACAAATTTTAGACAACAAGTTGAGGCAATAATTATGGCTAAATACACCAGAATTCTCTCCATAGATGGAGGCGGCGTTAGAGGAATAATCGCCGCACAAGTCGCAGTTAGCATCGAAGAAAAACTCCAACAAAAAAGTGGCAATCCCGATGCCAGAATAGCCGACTACTTTGATTTAATCGCCGGCACAAGTGCGGGAGGAATCTTAACTTGCACTTACTTATTTCCCGATCCCAAGAATCCCAGTAGACCTCGCTGGTCAGCCCAAGATGCCCTCAATTTTTCGATCAAAAGTAGTCGCGATATTTTTAAGAATTCATTTTGGCAAACACTCTCCTCTCTAGACGGTTTAGTTGATGAAAAATATTCGAGTGTTGACCTAGAAAAATTTCTTTTGGAACATTTTGCAGATGGTAAACTCAGTGAAATGCTGAAACCGTGTTTGATTACCAGTTACGACATCGAAAGGAGAAAAGCTCACTTTTTCGATCAAATAGATGCTCTAAAACATCCAGAAGAAGACTATCTGATCAGAGATATAGCCAGAGCCACATCAGCAGCCCCCTCTTATTTTGAAGTCCCCAAAATTCGCTCTTTGACAAACGAATCCTACGTTTTAATTGACGGCGGAGTATTTGCCAATAATCCTGCATTATGTGCTTATGCAGAAGTTAGACATAAATTCCGAATTCCCGAAGATCGCCCCGATAGAGGCCCAACTGCAAAAGAAATGGTAATCTTATCTCTAGGGACAGGAGATGCTCAAAAACAATATCCCTATGAAGAAGCGAAAGACTGGGGTCAAGTAGAGTGGCTTGAGCCTCTGATTAGTATACTGATGACGGGAATTGCTGAAACCGTCGATTACCAACTCATGCAAATTTTTGATGCGATTGAAAGACCAAATCAATATTTGAGAATTACTCCAGATTTGAGTCTATATGAAGAACCGCTACCCATTGATGATGCCTCGGAACGAAAGATATCACAACTGGTGAAAATTGGCAAGGAGCAAGCAAAAAAGCATAATGCAGAATTAGATCAATTTATCGACTTGTTGCTTGCCGAGTAATTAGTCATTAGTTAGTAGTTAGTAGTGTGCAGCAATCTTAGATATACAATCTAAATCCTTGGTTAAAAAATACCAAAAAAAGTGCGATCGCCATTTAGATGAAACCTTTAACAACAGATGGTTCCAGAGATTTTCTGTCACCCTGTTCCTAGGTGGACAAGTTCTGTGGCGAATCATCCAAGGCAAAATTGACCGCCGCAAAATCATGGAACACCTAGTAACAGTAGGATTAGATTCTTTGCGCGCTGTACTATTAATCGCCTTCTTTGCCGGCATGATTTTCACCATTCAATCAGCTAGAGAATTGATTCGATTTGGGGCCATCGGTGCCGTCGGAGGCGCATTTGCTGTGGCATTTTGTCGCGAATTAGCACCAGTTTTAACCGCTGGTGTAGTAGCGGGACAAGTAGGTTCAGCATTTGCAGCGGAAATCGGCGAAATGCAGGTGACGGAACAAATAGATGCCTTGTATATGTTGAGAACAAATCCGGTTGATTATTTAGTAGTACCACGAGTGATAGCTTGCTGTGTCATGTTGCCAATATTAACTATTTTTTCGGTGGCGGTGGGGATTGTGGGTGGAGTGTTAGTGGCGGCGGTTTTTTATGAGTTGGAACCGTCGGTATTTTTGGAGTCGGTACGGACTTTTTTGGGGCCTTGGGATTTAGTAACTGTGGCGATTAAAAGTTTTATTTTTGGGTTGATTATTGCGATTGTGGGTTGCGGTTGGGGGTTGACTACGACGGGTGGAGGTAAGGGGGTTGGACAAGCTGCGACGGCTGCGGTGGTGACTTCTTGGGTGTTTATTTTTGTGGCGGATTTCTTTTTGTCGCTGTTACTATTTCATGAATTAGGGATTACTAGAAGTTGAATGTTGACTGTTCGCTGTTGACTGTTAAATGTTGACTGTGATATTAGTCGCCAAGGCGCTTTGTTTATCGCTCCCTGAGCGTAGTCGAAGGGTCTAAGGCGCTTTGTTTGTCGCTCCCTGAGCGTAGTCGAAGGGCGAGCGGATAAACTCCGCCGAAGTGGACACTTCGACTACGCTCAGTGACCATATAGCCTTGACTACTACTATCACAGTAACTTGTAAGGAGGGCGATAGACTCGGATTGCCTGAATAGGAACTTTCCCATTAGCTTCAGGAATGATTTCTAAGATATGTTTGGAGTTACTCAAATTCTGAGCCAACGTGGTATGATGTTCACGGGTTAGATCTGCAATTTGTGGCGGCACATAGGAGTCCACAAACATTGGTTTTACCTGCCATTTAATCTCAAATCCTTTGGGTGTTGGCTGTTTAGAATATTCGTA
>JAYTZD010000489.1:0-5524 GCA_043742065.1 Oscillatoriales bacterium | reverse complement strand
GAAACAACTCCAGTAGCTTTGGTTGCTCCTTCTATCAACGGTTAATTTTTAACTTGAGATAAACAAAAAGCGCTCCTAGAAATAGGGGCGCTTTTTGTTTGGGGAAAATTACAGTCTCAGCGAGATCATTATGAGAAAAATTACTAATAAATTTCACTTATAGCAGTCGCCAAGGTGGTTAAGACCTTTCGACCCTTCGACTACGCTCAGGGCACCGCTACGCTCAATGACCAAAGCGCCTTGGCGGTTGCTATATATTAAAAACAGCATAAGTGCCTTCAGACTTCTAACGTGTTTCTGAGCGGGGATGGTGCCAAAATGAAATATGGCTCCTAAGCTGTTAAAGATGCCAAGATTGTTTCAGTTTAGCTGTTCGCTGTTCCAGAATCTCAGGAAAAACAAATGTAGCCGATCGGGAGTAGCTCCTCACCGTCCCAAGCGCTCTATATGTAAGTAGGATTTGTATTATGAAAGATGGACAAGAAACACGCCGCGTACCCACAGCCATGATTGCCGGTGTTTGCGGGTTGGCTTTATTAACGGGAGGGAGTATTGCTTGGTGGACTGCTAGCCGTTCCTCAACGTCGGTAGACACACAGTCTATTCCTCTGACTGTCGCTCCCACGCAGTTCCCGACTCCTGGGGAATCTCCTGCTGTAATTATTCCCGTACCTGCTCCAACTCCTGTTGAGATACCGCAATCTCAGATACCGCAATCTCAGACTCCGCAATCTCAGACTCCACAGGCTCTGGCTTCCCAGGCTCTCAAGTCACCTTCGTCGCAGCCTCAGCCTATACAGCCGACGGTGGCGAATCAGACAGTGCAAGTCTATTGGCTGAAAGATACGGGAGGGAAGTTTCAGGGAGTTCCTACGAAAGTAGCTCTTAAAGAAGCCGATCGCCCTGATACAAGTTTACAGGCGGCTTTTGGCAGTTTGTTGGCTGGGCCAAAGGATGCAACGGTTTTTAGCGAAATTCCCAAAGGGACAAAACTCAGGAGTTTGAGTGTCAAGAATGAGGGAGTTTACGTTGATTTGTCGGGCGAATTTATTTCGGGAGGAGGTAGCAGTTCGATGAGCAGTCGTTTGGGGCAAGTTATCTATACGGCTACGAGTTTAAAACCGAATGCCAAAGTTTGGATTTCGGTGGAAGGTAAGCCTCTAGAGCTTTTGGGTGGTGAAGGGTTGGAGGTTGCTCAGCCGAGTACCCGTCAAACCTTTGATAAAAATTTTCCGATTCCGTAATTTTTAGTTAGTCAGATCAATTCCGGTTGCACCGGAACGATAGAGGAGACGGCAGTGCCGTTTCCCTACAATTAATAGGCGTAGGGAAACGGCACTGCCGTCTCCTCCGTTTCTCAAATTGGGGACTAAAAATTATGGCTTGGTAGTGAGAGTGAAAGCTCTAAATTGTTGGGCTTGTTGTTCGATCCGAGTGGCAAGCCGATCGCATACCATAGTAGACAACTCGAAAATCAACTCATCCTCCACCTTATAATAGGCGGAAGTTCCTTCACTCCGGCGAGTGAGGATACCAGCTTGGAGCATGAGTTTTAGGTGCTTAGAAACATTAGCTTGACTGGTTTGAGTAGCTTCCACCAACTCTTGCACACACTTTTCGCCGTCGCGAAGCAAGTTCAGAATTCGTAAACGCATTGGCTCGCTCAAAATACTGAAATACTCAGCAACTTGTTGCACAACCTCTTGAGGAACAGGCTGGGATGACTTCATCAAACTTACCAGGGAGAAGTGATCGGGAAATATTAGGAATTATTCTATCTATAACAATAAAGTAATCCTTCAATCCGGATTAATTCTCATCAAAATTTGACCGTACTCCACAGGTTCGCCATTCTGAACTAAGATTTCCATCACTTGACCCGATACCTCGTCGGCATCGATTTCATTCATGAGCTTCATCGCTTCAATGATACAGACTGTTTGGCTGACTTTGATGCGATCGCCCACTGCCACAAAAGGTGGTTCATCGGGAGCCGCAGCGCGATAAAACGTTCCTACCATCGGCGAAATAATGGAGACCCATTTGGTATCAACAGGGGCAGGCACGGCAGCCACCACAGCAGTAGGAGCCGATGGTGCAGGCTCAGTGAGACTGGTTGCTGAAGTTGGGGCAACAGCAGGAGGTGACGCTAAGGTGGGGCTAGCAAAAGTTTCGGCGATCGTCGCGAGAGTCGTAACTGCTGGATGGCCAACAGCTAGGGTTCCTGGTTCGCTGGCTTGAACGCCTTTGCGTATAGTCAGTTCAAGCTCTCCACTTTTTAACGTCAGCTCCGAAATGCCGGTTTTGTCTAAAACAGTTAGCAGTTCGCAAAGCTGGTTTAAGTCTAGTTGCACAGCAGATTCAAGGGTAATTGAGAGTTGGGAATTGGGAATTGGGAATTGGGAATTGGACTTTCCCTATATGGTTAGAACCCCGTAGGGAAACGGCAATGCCGTTTCCCTACATCTGGGAACCTGCTTTCGGGTTTATTCTCGGCCGAGGTACTTGTCTTCGCGAGTATCGATCCGAATCCGTTCTCCAATGGAAATAAATAGAGGCACCATGATTTGTGCTCCGGTGGAGAGGATGGCGGGTTTGCTGCCACCGGTGGCAGTATCTCCTTTGACTCCGGGATCGGTTTGAGTCACTTCCAAGACAACCGAGTTGGGCAGTTCCACTTCGAGAATTTGGTCGTTCCAGCGGAGGATGTTGACTTCCATCCCTTCAGTGAGGTATTTGACGCGATCGCCTATTTGCTTAGCAGTGAGGTTACTCTCCTCGTAAGTTTCCATATCCATAAAGACGAACTGCTCGCCCTCTTTATAGGTATGCTGCATAGCGCTCTTTTCCAGATTGGCTTGAGGCAGACTTTCGCCAGCCCGGAAGGTGTTCTCTACTACGTTTCCGGTTTGGACGTTTTTGAGTTTTGTCCGCACAAAAGCCGAGCCTTTTCCTGGCTTGACGTGGAGGAATTCAATCACCCGCCACACGCCGCCATTCCATTCAATGGAAACACCTGATCGAAAGTCGTTACTGGAAATCATATAAATTTTTTGCAGGCAATCCCGTCGCCAAGTGGCACGGGGGAACTACTTTGACAGACTCCCCGACTATTAGGTACGGGGATTCTTAACACTTCATCGACCAATACTACCGAAGTAGTTTTACTCAGTCTCCATGTTCATTTTAAGTCGTGGCAATGCCCTATCCCGACTATATGTCTTCAAACCGCAGTCTAGCTGACGGCATCAAAAAACAATTTGCATTTTATTTTACCGTTGAAAGGGAGTTTTAGATAGAACCCAAAATATCTAGAGATTCTTCTGCTATGTCAACTTAGAAGGCGGACAGCGCTGTGGGAAGATAATCATGGTAATAAAACTTAAACTTATGCTGCATTGGTCTAATTTCGCGATCGATACGTGGAAGCGCTGGGTCAAAACCGCCGTCTTAGCACTCCTGCTATTCACTGTTTCCCTGAGTTTTAGTCCGGTATCCCATGCCAAACGCCCCAGTCGCAGTATGCCTGCGGGGAATCCGATTACGGATGGCCGGGCGCTGCTGCGATTCGCTCTACCTATTGACAATCAGACTGTGCGTGAAGTGCAAATCAGTCTGGAAGATATTGGCAACCATATTCGCTCGAAACGTTGGGGCCCGATTAGCAGCGATGTTAGCAAGGCTTCGAGACTGCTGAATCTGCGGGAGTCTGATATTTTAGCAAGTATTCCTGATGCGAAAAAGCCGGAAGCTCAAGCCCTAGTTGTACAAGTCAAGGATGGAATTTCCCTGCTGGAAAAGGCTGTTGAGGCTAAGGATAGGGAAACGGTGATTGATTTGAAAGCCAACATACTCCGTTCGGTTGGCGATATCGAAGAGTTGATGGTGACAGAGTTTCCCTTTGAAGTGCCTTCAGAATATGCTAATTTGCCTCAATTGAAAGGTCGCGCTACGGTGGCTGTGGAAACTGAGAAAGGACTAATTACGGTGGTGCTTGATGGCTATAGTGCGCCGGTGACTGCTGGTAATTTTGTGGATTTGGTCGATCGAGGTTTTTATAATGGCTTACCATTTATTCGATCGGAAGAATCCTATGTGCTACAAACAGGAGACCCCGAAGGCAAAGAAGAGGGTTTTATTGACCCCGCTACTGGGAAATATCGGAATGTGCCGCTAGAAGTGCTCGTCAGGGATGACAAGGAACCTGTCTATGGGATTACCCTAGAAGATGCGGGACGTTATCGAGATGAGCCGATTTTGCCTTTTTCTGCTTACGGTACTTTGGCGATGGCCCGTGCTGAAGCTGAACCTGATAGCGGTTCTTCGCAGTTTTTCTTTTTCTTGTTTGAGCCTGAACTGACACCGGCTGGTCTGAATCTGTTGGACGGACGCTATGCTGTTTTTGGTTATATGATTGAGGGAAAAGAGGTTTTGGATCAACTGAAGCAGGGAGACAAAATTGTATCTGCTAAAGTGATTAAAGGGATCGAAAATTTGGTGAAACCTCAAGTTTAATTAGTTACGGCGATTGAAATCGCTTTTGACCTCAAACTACACAAACAAAGCCCGCCTCTGCGGGCTGAAAGATTTTTTTATAGCGTTATTGAAGTCAACAAATTTATTAAAAATATGGCAATTTTAGAATTTTTACTGGTAATTGGGTTGAGTGGATCTGTCGGTTTATTTGTTATAAATAATCTGAATGAAAGCAAGAAAAAGCGACAGTTAGATGAAGCTTTTTATCAGTTATTGGAAACTCAAAATAGTCAGATTTCTTTGATTCAACTGGCTGCTAGCGCTAGGGTGGAGGCTGAAGTTGCTCAGCAGTATTTAGACCAACAAGTGAAGATTTTTTCGGCGATTTTAGATGTGGATGATGAAGGAGATACTTTTTACAGATTTCCGAGGTTGCGCTTGCCGCCGAGTTCGACTAAGGAATGGTAATTAGGAAGTCTGTTGACTGTTGACTGTTGACTGTTGACTGTTGACTGTTGAAAAATACTGATGCAACCGCAAACAATATAACCAATAACAACGGACAACGGACAACAGACTAAAATATAAACTTTTGTAACAAATCCTGTGTCTACGCATAAAAGCTCGATCGCGCTTCAGATAAATATACAGGGAACTCGTTCTCTACCCCCCAAAGGGGCTAGACCAACTTGATGACAAAATCTGAGGTGCACATGAAAAAATTCACAAAAATGCTTGAACAAGCTTCCCTGAAAGGGTTTGTTCAAAATTGTCTGTCGCTGACTGCTTTTACAGTATTGGGATTTACCGCAGTTGAACCAGTCAACGCCGCCAGTCTCCATACAGGTTTCGCTTCCTATGCGATTACCGACCTCGGTGAAGGTAATGCCAATGGTATCAATAATCTCGGACAAGTGGTAGTTGGTCAAAAAGGTGTTGGTTGGATATGGGAAAACGGTCAGTTGACTGAAGTGAAAGATAGCACTTGGGCTTACCAAATCAATAATTCTGGTCAAG
The DNA here is from genome assembly GCA_043742065.1 of Oscillatoriales bacterium. GTDB lineage: Bacteria > Cyanobacteriota > Cyanobacteriia > Cyanobacteriales > Microcoleaceae > Microcoleus. Next base: position 31 of record JAYTZD010000489.1, on the reverse strand, counting down.
TTGTAGGTCGTTATCTGGGTGAAAATTGGAC
>JAYTZD010000488.1:0-11114 GCA_043742065.1 Oscillatoriales bacterium | reverse complement strand
CACGACACAGTTTTATTATTGATCCAAAAGGCATTTTGCGGGAAACTTTTGTCAAGATTAATCCAGCGATTCACTCTCAAGAAGTGTTTGCACGGTTGCAGGAATTGCAAGCTAACGGATAATCTGAGGTTTCAGATTATACCAAATCCGGGTTAAAAAACCCCTTTCTTGAAGTCTTTCTTTACTATATAGTGAGATGAGGCAGAAAAGTCTGATAGGATTTGATCTGAGTATTTTTCGGGAAAATCCCGATCGCATGATCAACAAAGTATGACAAAAGTTGTTTCAATACACTCCTATCGAGGCGGTACAGGTAAATCTAACTTTACTGCTAGAAGCAAGAAAGAACGGCGACTTAGTAATAGCTGGGCATTCTTTCAGTTGCGCCAATTCCTATTTGTGGGCGGTAATCGCGATCGACTTTTGCCGATTGCGGCCCGGAATTAGGGCGATCGCATTATCCGCCCGATCCAGCCAAGCATTCACACCCAGGGCGGCGAATTTTTCCATTAACCGCTGATTAATTTCCGACTCCACACCGCTGGGCGAATGTAGCATGACCAATTCTGCGATCGTGTCAAACAGTCGATCGAACTCTAACATTCTTGATTTTCTAGCACAGGTTAATATACAGTTGACAATCTTATTTCATTTGCGAAATCTTTACTTATGTTTTTCAATAAAATTATTCAACTCCTGCAACGTAAAACTAGAGCCAAAAAATTAGGCGTAAAATTCCCCAGAGTTGCCAACTTCAACTTACCCGATAGTTTAATTATACAAGGAAAACGCCAACCAGTAAAATTGCCTTCAGAAAAAGGCATGGACGGAGAATTTATCGAAGTGCTTTTAGACGACTGTTACGGATTAGAGCAATTACCTCAATCCTTGCTAAAAATTATAGATGTTGGAGCAAATGTCGGGTTGTTTTCAATTGCGGCCCGCAACAGATTCCCCCAAGCCGTGATTCACGCCTACGAAGCCAATCCCAACTTGGAAAAGTATCTCAAAAATCAGTCTCAAATTGCCAATGTTGAATACTTCATGGAAGCGATCGGAGCCGAAGATGGTAAAGTAGTGCTGGATATCCGGGAAGTATCGGGAAAAACGCGATCGACAGTCAGCGCCAACGGCGATATACCGATGATCTCGTTCAAAAGTGCGATCGATCGCATCGGAGGCAAAGTCGATTTAGCAAAAATCGACTGCGAAGGTGCAGAATGGCTGTTATTTGAAGATACAGAAATTTGGCAATTCGTGCAAAACCTTTCTTTAGAATATCACTTATGGTCTGGCCACACTCACGCCGAAACTCGACAAGTTATTGAAAGCTTAGGATTTCAGATCAACAAGCAAATACCAATAGACAAATGGTACGGTTTGATCTTAGCATCCCGTACTTAAATATCCCCATTAATCTCTTAGTATTATCCCGGTTCCCTATGCCCTATGCCCGGTTCCCGCTTCCCGTCGTTCCTCAACCTTGCACTTCAATTTACCTATAATCAATTGCAAACTAGCCGCGTGTCTGAGCATTTCCTGCTGAGAAATATCCAGCAACTGAGTCAAAGTGATCGCTTGACTTGCTTGCAAAACTTGGGCATCTACAATATTGTTAGCTGGGGACAATAAACTGCTTTTTTTTGAACAATTAAAACTAACTTCTCCATCAAAAGGCAACAGAGATGTTTTAATTGCCAGTGCCAAATTCTTCAACATTTCTGCCATATTCTGAGGAATTTGAATTTTCAGAAATATCATCACTACAAATAAACTTCCTGAAGGCAGAAGTCCACCAATTCCCAAAACAGATTTGACTCCATAGGGAATGATCAATGAATCTTGTTCAGCAATAAATGGACTGTCCTTTGCATTGGATATATAGAAAGCATTTAATAACTGATGTTCTGATTCTAACATTTTTTCTGGAGCCATACCAAGCACTGTTGGAATATCCAACCCAAGCCGTAAGATCATTTCAGAAATCCCTGGCATTTCAGCTACTAATTCTTGATTGACTAACGGAATGACTATATTCTTATTCACAAGACTATAATTAGAATGCGGTTCTTTTCCGGCTGCTGCTAGCAGTGTCCAACATTTCGTATCCGCCACAGGCAAAGTATCTTTGATCAAACTGCGGGCAAATGCTTGTAATGAATCTTCCAATGCCCCGTAGGGATGAGTTTTGAACAAACGCACCAAAGCACAAGAATTTTGTTCAGTTTCGGAGTCATAAAAATGTTCATATATGTAATCAACAATTTTTTGACTACTCTCTTGCATACTAGCAGAATTTTTACCCAAGTGGCGCAGGACTAAGCTGCATCTTGCTAAATCTTTCGAGGTAAACGGGATTTCATTGTACATAAAAAAACGCTCTCCCAGAGCTCAAATACTCTTTTCTATTTATCCTTCTGACTATTGCCAGATCCGGAATATTCAGATACCCCGAAGAAAAAAGAAAGATAATCCAGTCACAGCAATACTTTCAACGTTCCAAAATCTCCTAACCGTCTTGGCGCTTACATAACTACATCTTCTCAGCCGCGTGGAATTCTGCAACACTGAAAACGTTACTCTGACTACATTTTCACGTCGATCGCAGAGCACGCACACCAAATTATCGAGTTCTTGTGTAAAATAGATCTGCTGCTGTGTATAATCAGTAGGCGTTAAAATACATTTTTTCAATCAGAAAAGCAAAAACTTATGGCAAATTCACTCATTAGCAACTTTCAGAGAAGTTATCTCCGAGATTTAGCTTCAAAAGTATACAATAAGCTTAAATACCTGATTAAGGTTTATATTCTTTTTAGACCTTATGCCAGAGGAGTTATCCAACTTAGTATTGATAATGCCGATCGATATTTTGGCAACGATCCAGATATAAAAATTCATAAATTAGTCACTCAAGAAGATATTAAAATTCAACCACCAAAATTTTTAGAATGTGATTTTTTGGAAATCATTACTCCTTTTAAAAATGAAGTTGAATCAGTAATGATAGATGCTAGAAAACCAGGATTTGCCTTTTCCAATAATCACATCATCACTCCCGAACTCAAGGTGATATATGAAAAAGACATTCAATTTGAACAACTGCCAGTATACAGAGAGGAAATATCTGCAAACTATCAAAAATTACCGGGAACAATGGCATATTTATCAAATACAATGCCTCAGAATTATGGGCATTGGTTTATCTACACTTTGCCGATGCTAGAAATCTATTGGAAATTTATCGATAAACAAGAAATCGATTATTACTATATAGGTGGTTCCCTAGCAAATTTCCAAAGAGAAACCCTAGTTGCACTTGGCATACCAGAAGAAAAAGTAGTTACTTTCCCATCTAAACCTGATCGAGCAATCACTTGTGTAATTGACAGAAAAATCCAAAACAACGGTCATAAATACCCAACTGTTTTTGGTTATAGATTTGCTAGAAATCTATTTTTACCTAAAGACAATTACGCGAATAAGAAATATCCAAAACGTTTATATGTAAAACGCGGTAATGTAGACCATCGTGAGGTCATCAATGACAATGAAGTTATAGAATACTTGGAAAGTATCGGCTTTGAATCCTTAACAATGCAAGGGAGAACAATACAGGAGCAAGCTGACATATATTACAATGCAGATGTGATCATCTCCGTCTGTGGTTCGGCTTTAACAAATTTACTGTTCATCCGGGAAAAAATCACAGTAATTGAAATCTTTCCTTTCGGTTATTTAGATGGTTTCTTTTATGCTCTATCAAGTTATGCTCAAGCTAATTATCTCTATTTGATCGGTGACGAAATTCCCAATAATCCTAGCGCCCCACATTTCTCAAATCTAAAAGTTAATATTAACAAGTTAAAACAAATATGTAAATTAGCCGATTTGGTGTAAGAAGTTCGGCAACTGATTGTGTAACGGATTTAACGGATTTAACAGATTTAACGGATGGATGTTGAGGAAGAAGTTCTGCAACAGTCAACAGTCAACAGTCAACAGTCAACAGTCAACAACTTCCTTCTGCTATCCCTACTGAGTAGGTTGAGATTTTGCTTCCGCCGCATCCTTAGCCGACAAACCCTGATCCTGAACGCCAAAATACCACAAACTAGCAGCAGCTTCGGCGCGAGTCACCGACTTCTTTGGTTGGAACAAAGTTGTGAAACCAAAAACTCGGCGAATATTCGCCAAATCTCCATTGTTAAAATCAGCTAAAACTGCCCGCGATGCTTGGGAGTCAATCTTAGAAGCATCTTGAAAACCCCACTTTTCTTTCACTCCGTCAATGTTAGCTGTTGGTAAAACTTGACGAGTATCTAAAGGTACTTTCCAGAGAATCATGGTTTCGCGAGTTAAAGGTGCATCCGGGCGAAATTTAACATCTTTAGCTTCTCCAGAAATGGAACTCGGAATTAAACCTGCTTCTGCTAAACCTTGAATTGCTGCAAAATCGGGGTCGGTTTTGGGGATGTCAGAAAAAGCTGGTTCGCTAGATTCTACTGCTAGTCTAATTTGTTTGGCTTGACGGCTGGTATAAATCTGATTGTTAGTAGTTACCAACCAGCGGGCGTATTCGCGACGAGTGGCAATTTTGTTGGCGTCGGGTAAAGTGTTGCCAGTTTCTATATTTGCACCGGATTTTGTTAGCGAAGCCCTCGGAGAGGATCGCACTTTTAGCACTTCCAACTGCGTCAAGTCTGCCACATATTGTCGCAACTGTTGAGGAATTTTGCTGTCTAATTCGCTGACTTTTGGAGATTTTGACAGCGGGGATGGCGTTGGAGTTGTTGAATCTGAATTAGACGGAGTTGGGGAAACTGAAGGAGATGGACTAGCCTCGGAATTATTAGGTTGAGGATTTGTGGCCATTTCCCCGCTTTTTTTGCCGTATTCAATCCCAAATTCTGTAGAACCTCCTACTTTTTGAGTAGGAGAAAGTGAGACTGTTACCTGTAAATTATCTCGTGTTGCGACTAAAGAACCTTGTCCGTCGGGAGTTGGGCGACTGACTATTTCCCAGTTGCGACCAAATTCTGTGGAATAAAAGCTCTGAATAGAATTAATAGGATCCACACTGTCGTAGCGCAGACGCACATTTTTGTCTGAGGCGCTTGGCTCTGTCACTTCGAGCAACTGAGCATTAGGATAGAGTGGAATCTCTGTTGGGAAATCGGTTGGTAGTTTGGCGATTGTGCTGGTGTCAACTGGTGTGGCTGGCTGGGGTGTCGAGAAGGCGACGGGATTTTCTTTTAATTTGGGATCAGCGGCGAAGGATTCTTCGATCGCCTTGCTGTTGGGGCTGTTTGCACAAGCTGTCATGGAAACCAGCAGACAAATTGCTAGCCAAGTATTCACAGTAGCGAGTATATTGGTTTTAGTGGTTTTAGCGGGCGATCGCGCTTGAGAGTGGCCTCGCCGTTGAACAAATATAATATTCGGCATAAATCCTTCGTTTGCGGATATATGTCTAGGCTAGCGCAGATCGATCGGGAATTGTTAATTGTTAATTGGGAATTGGGAATTGGGAATTGGGAATTGGTTAGTTGTTGGTTCTAATAACCAATTACCCATGCCCCATGCGCCATGCGCCATGCCCCATGCGGCATGCCCCATGCGCCATGCGCCATACACTATACCCTATGATATAGATCAAAGTTACACCTGTGGAGCGATGTAGCTATTTATCCAATTATTTATATTGAATATAAGACTTTTTAAATCCCACCAAAAGACCAAGAAAAAATCTGTCCTATTACCTAAAACTTACCTGTAGGGTCTTCAAATTTTATGAACAAACTAACACCATTTCTGATCAGCGGTATTATATTATTTGGAGTAGTCGCTTGCAACGAAGGTGCAAAAACCAGCACCGATTCTCCAAATTCTGCAACACAAACTACCGCTAGCCCTCCCCCAGCCGACACAGTTAAAAAAACTCAGGGCGACGCCACTAGCGATGTTCGGAAAGCCCAAGCAAATTCTGATATTAGGGCGCGAGAACAGCGAAATAATGTGACTGGTGGCGATGCTATCAGAGCCGACGGCGACCTTAAAAGTGAAGTTCGCTCTAAGTTGGAAGTAAATATCACCAAAGGTCAGTTGACAGTTGAAGCAAAAGACGGGCTGGTAACCGTAGGAGGCACTGTTCCCAATGAAAAAGACCTAGCTAAAATTGAACCCTTAGCTAAAGAAATTAAGGGTGTCAAAAATGTGAACGTTACGGCAGTTGTTGCCCCAGCTACAGCTAAATAAGCTTCATTTGGGCATTGGGCATTGGGCATTGGGCATTGGGCATTGGGAGTAACTAATAACCAATAACTAATAACTAATGACTAATAACTATTTGGATGTCAGTCGAAAGAGAGAGGCTACACTTACCCCCAGCGGCCGATGAAAATTTCTGGCGAAAATGACTAAATATAGCAAGGTCAGTAAGCAGAAAAAAAATTCTGTAGCTGTGTAAAAATAGTATATTTTCAAGGAGAAAAAAAATGGCTTTAGGTCAACACAAGCGGGCTGTAGGATCATTCTCTAATTACCGAGATACTGAACTCGCTCTCATCGAACTCCAAAGTTCAGGGTTTCGGATGAATCAAGTTTCGGTAGTCGGAGAAAATCTCGATCAAGACAAAGTTGCTGGCGCTAAAGCCAGCACGAGTACCGACCAAAAAGTTGGTGGCGGTGCGAAAGCAGGGGCAACAGCGGGAGTTGTGACTGGGGGTTTGATTGGCTTGCTCGGAAGCATTGGTGCGCTGGCGATTCCGGGAGTTGGGCCTGTGATGGCGGGGGGTGCTCTGGCAACTCTGCTGGCAGACACTGCTGTAGGCGGCGCGATTGGAGCGGCTGCGGGAGGTTTGGTTGGCGGTTTGGTAGGTTTGGGAGTTCCCGAAGCCAAAGCTAAGGTTTACAGCGATCGCATTTCTCGCGGAGAATATTTGGTATTCGTAGAAGGAACAGACAGCGAAATCGCCGCAGCAGAAAGAATTTTCAGCGTGCGGGGTATTCAAGATTGGGGCATTTATGATGTGCCGGCAGACAGTGGGCGCAGAGTTTCGGGCCGGCACAAGCGCGCTGTGGGTGTATTTTCCACTAGACGCGAGACTGAACAAGCGCTCACGGAGCTTAGAACTGCTGGTTTCGACATGGATCGGGTTTCTGTCATCGCCAAGGATGCGGACTCCAAAGGCGAAATTGCAGGTATTGATGTCAAAGAGAGTGCGGATAACAAGGCTGATGAAGGTGCCACTAAGGGTGCTCTTACAGGTGGCACTTTGGGCGGTTTGACGGGCTTGTTGGTGGGTTTGGGCTTAGTGGCAATTCCGGGAATCGGCCCGATTATGCTGGCAGGAGCCTCAGCTACGGCGATCGCAACTACACTTGCTGGTACTGCTTTGGGAGCGGCTGCGGGTAGCTTGATCGGAGCTTTAGTCGGTTTGGGAATTCCCGAAGAAGAAGCTAAAGTATATAACGATCGGGTGGCGAGTGGAGATTACTTGGTACTGCTTGACGGTAGCGAAGCAGAAGTTGCTAAAGCTGAAACCATTTTGAGCCGTGGAGGCATTCAGCATTGGAGCATCTACGACTCTCCCAGCGTGGATACCGCTCATACCGATTACGGTGCTCCGGGCGCTCATGGCGTTGATACCACGGCTGACATTTACGACCCAAATCAGGGTGTTAGCAGCAGCCGTCGGCTGTAAGTGACCTCAGCTTTTTGATGAGGGATGGAAGCACCCAATAATCTCAAAAGTCGGCAATTTCTCTACAATTGCCGACTTTTGATTTTTTAGGAAAACTCAAAAAACTACATTTCAAAAGTTTCATTGGGATTTGCATTGTGGGCGCGGCGAACCCAGTTCCCTGCAAGTGGCTCGACAGTAAAATTAATTCGTAACATTAATTTTTATACACCACATTCGTCATGATTTTGGTGTCTGTAACACTCACTACTGCTAAATTTCAAACCAAGCAGTACGATTAAATTTAATGACATATCTTACAGCAGATCTTGCTCAATTAGTCCGGCAGCGACTATCTTTAGGTTATGGGGGAGCTAATTTCAGAAACTTATAGAAATGAAGTAGCCCAGTCCCACGCGCAGGGTCGGGCCTGCGGTGCTTGGCAACTAACTATAGTGAGGCTGGACGTGTTCCTCACTTTAAAACGCCGTAGAGGGAAACAATTGAAGTACCTTGAAGGAAGTTCTTGATATCCTTAACAGGACTCAGAAGCCTAGACCATATCGCTTGCGATTGGTGTAGGAGCGTCACAACCGCAAGCGCTTATGGATCGAATAAGGATTTACAGCCAGTATATAAGCGCGGGAGCATGGGATTGGCTCGCGGCTCATTTTTTCGCGAAATCGCAGACGAAGCATACCGTGTTGCTTCCTTCCTTTGTAAGTCGCTCAGAACTCAGGGAACAACCTTCCTGTTGGCTTTCACTGGCACTGTACGCAGTGGGAGGGGGTGACACTAGCTGAGCTGACCTGGCTCTGCTGTCACGGGTTCTCGAAGCTAGAAGGCAGAAAGTAGAAGGCAGAAGGAGTTTGGGCTCCGACATCTTATTTCTTTTTGACACTAATAAATTCGATCGCCTGTATCGGCAATTTTTCGGGTCAGAATGCGACACATAGGCCGCCAGCGATACCCCAAATACTCGATCGCTCTTGTATGCGATCGCATCGACAAACTAACTATTAACAAAATAAGACTTCCCTCGCAGGGTGCTGCTGGGAATAAACCTGTTTTTGCAATTGTAGCTGTTGCAATAAGTATTTGTTAAAAAGGCTAGCAGCCTCGGAACTACGAATTTTTCAGACAGCAGAGAACATCGAATCGAGAACTCAAGGAAACTCACTCAACTTTTTTATGAATTCCACTGAACATTTAAGTGCTGATGAATTTTTAATTAGACATGGAAACGGAGAACGAGATTTTCGAGGTTATAACCTCATTAAAGCTAATCTCAGTGAAGCTAATCTCAGTCGGACAAATTTGAGCAACGCCAATTTGAAAGGGGCAAATTTAATCAGAAGCAAACTGATTGCAGCTAATTTGAACGGAGCCGATTTGAGCGGTGCGAATTTATCTAAGGCTAAACTAATTGAAACTAACCTCGGCGGTTCTAGTTTAACTGGAACTATTGCGATCGGAGCTGATTTTAGCGGAGCCAATCTCACCGGAGCAATATTATCTCATGCTGACTTAAGCAAAGCGATTCTGATTGGAGCGAGTTTAGTAGGAGCTTGTGTGCTCAACGGCTCGAAACTAACAGAGGCTAATTTGAGTGGAGCGACACTGAGCCGAGCCATTCTGAGCGGGGTTGATTTAAGCAGAGCAAATCTAACTAGAGCGATTATGAGCGAGATCGATTTGAGTGGGGCCAACCTGATAGGAGCAACTTTGATTCGGGCTTACATCAATCGCGGAAATCTCGGTGGTGTCAATTTGGTTGGAGCTTTTTTGAGCGAAGCAAGTATGCGGGAGGCTTCTGTGTGCGCTGCTAATTTGAGCGGTGCTGATTTGAGCGGTGCTGATTTACAATCGGCTAATTTGAATGGATCTAATTTGAGCGGTGCCGACTTGCAAGGCGCTAATTTGAGTAAAGCTAATTTAAATGGCTTGATTCTACACAATGCTGATTTGAGGGGTGCAAATTTGAACAAAGCTTCTTTGCGGGGAGCTAATTTGTCTGGTGCTAATTTGTCTGGTGCTAGTTTGCTGGAAGCGGATTTGCGGGGGGCTAATTTGAGCGGGGCTAATTTGTCTGGTGCCGGTTTGCTGCTGAGTTCTCTGGCGGGAGCAAATTTAACAGGGGCTAATTTGTCGGAGGCTAATTTGATTGGGGCGAGTTTGAATGTTGCTAATTTGAATGAAGCGGCTTTGAGCGGGGCGATTTTGCCGAATGGAGCTACTCACAGTCGCGATTAGTGGGTTAATGGTTGACGGTTGACGATTCGCTGTTAACAGAGAATCGTCAACCGCGCCACTCACTACATTTAATTTTTTTTTGAGAAACACTTGCAAATTTTTTAACGCCGTGCTATATTCAAAAGGTTTGAGACATAAAATCATTAAAGGTAAAACCCCGCAGAATGAAACAATTGGGAACCCATCTGGTCGCTGATGCTTGGCAGTCTCCTGGAGACCTGCTCAACGATCCTGAACGTATCCGCCGCGCTATTCTCGATGCGATCGAAGCCGGAGGAGCTACTCTCATCGATTTGTGCGTACACCAGTTTAGTCCTCACGGAGTGACGGCTACTGCTACTTTGGCAGAGTCTCATATAGCAATCCATACTTGGCCTGAACACGGTTATTTTGCCGCAGACTTATTTTTCTGCGGGGCCGGCGACCCTCACAAGGCCATGAAGGTGCTACAGACAGCTCTGGAAGCTAAACAGGTAAAACTCACCGAGTTCACGCGCGGTTTCGAGCCTGGGATGGGCATCTTAGGTTCTGCTTCTGAAGAACAGTATGCACCTCGTTTGATAGAAACGACTGCTGCTAGAGCATAATCAACCAATTAGCGTAAGTTTGATTATTTTATGCTAGGTCTTGATTAAAATCCCACGGTTCGACCCGTGGGATTCTTGTTTTTGAAACTTACTTTTTCATCAGTAAAGGACGGACAACTATATAACCAGCGCCGAAAGCGGCAATCACAATCAGAAAAATGGCGATCGCTAACCACAATCCGCTTAAGTCTGATGCTTTTTTTGGTTGAGTACGCAAACGGTAAGGAGTTTCGGGTACTTCTGTAAATAGTTTTTCTGGCAGTTTTTCTGGTATCGCGGGGGCTGTTGGTTCCGGTTCGGCTATGGGGAAGGAAAAGTCCACAGTTTGAGGGACGGGAGTCGGTTCATCAGGGACTGAATAGGTAGCCTGCAAGGGTAAAGAGGCAAGGCGAGGCGATGCAGCGCTGAGATTGAATCTGTTGACTGGAGGCATTTGAGGCATCCCTGTCTGGCTAACACCTTGAGCTGAGTTGACTGCTTGCTGTAGGTATACTGATGCTTGGACTACTGTTTCTACTTCTCGCCGCAATTCTTGATTTTGTTGGAGTAGTTGCTGGTTGTGGGTTTTGAGAGAGTCAAGCATCGCTTG
>JAYTZD010000487.1:0-5545 GCA_043742065.1 Oscillatoriales bacterium | reverse complement strand
AGTTTATTTGTGGATATTTTCAAATTATGAGCGAAGGAAGAAGGAAGAAGGAAGAAGGAAGAAGGAAGAAGGAAGAAGGAAGAAGGAAATTAGGAGACGGCAGTGCCGTGTCCCTACACCAGGTTAACTGTAGGGACACGGCACTGCCGTCTCCTAATTTCCTTCTTCCTTCTTCCTTCTTCCTTCTTCCTTCTTCCTTCTTCCTTCGCTCATAATTTGAAAATATCCACAAATAAACTATCTCATCTGCAACCAGAACAATTGGAAGCTTGGACAACAGAGGCAATTAATCGCAGTCTGTCCGGTCAAATGCCCGCGTACATACCCCTGCTTGTTCAAGCCGATCGCCAAAAGTTTGCAGTGCAAATTTGGTCAATTGATGGTACAAAATTCGGCTTGGGTAACGCCGATCAAGTATTTCCGCTGATGAGCGTAGTCAAGCCGTTTGTGTTGCTTTATCTGCTGTGTGAATTGGGAGAAACAGCGGTATTTGAGAAGGTTGGATGCGAACCTTCGGAACTACCTTTCAATTCGCTGACTCAACTCCAAATTGACCAGGGGAAGCCGAGAAATCCAATGATTAATAGCGGTGCGATCGCGCTGGCATCTCTGATCCCTGGTGAAAATGCGGTCATTCGCTGTCAAAACCTACTCGACTGGCTGAATCAACAGGCAAATAGTCAGTTATTTGTTGATGAATTAATGTTAGATTCAGTCAAGGCAAATCCCAATCAAAATAATGGGAATCTTGCTTTAGAAATGGTAAAATCTGGTGTGATTTCCGATGCCGAAATTGCTTTAGAAACTTACAATATGGTCTGTTGTTTGTCGGGAAATGTGGAGGATTTGGCTAAACTGGGAATGCTATTGGTCAATAGTGGCGATCGCACAATTTCAGAACAGGGCCGCACTGTCAAAGCATTGATGGCAACTTGTGGGTTATATCAAGCATCAGGACGGTTTGCGGTGCGGGTGGGATTGCCTACCAAGTCGGGAGTTAGCGGGGCTGTATTGTCGGTGATTCCGGGTCAAGGTGCGATCGGCTGTTACAGCCCGCCCCTAGACAAAGAGGGAAATTCGGTAGGTGGCTTATTTTTGCTGGGACAAATAGCTAAAAGTTTGCGACTGAGTGTATTTGACGAGAAAAGACCTGTTCGGATGTAGACGGCAAACAGTAAAATGGACTCTTGAACATAGGTCATATAGAGTAGGAGAACATTTTCAGTGGGAATAGAAGTAGGTCAAAAAGTTAAGGTGCGCCGTCTCAGAGATCGGATGCCTGCAAATATCGTGAGTAAGTTGAAAACGAATCCAGTCGGCACTGTTGACAGTTTCAGAATGGTTGACGGCAGTGGAGTCGGTTTGGTGGTTAAGTTTGACGGTTTTACAACTTGGTTTTTTGAAGACGAACTGGAAGCCGTTTAGCACCAGGAAGGGGGGAGAAGTTCGGCAACGGATTCTGTAACGGATTTAACGGATGTCGGGAAGAAGGAAAAAGGAAGAAAAATTTTCTCCCTGTCTCCCCGTCTCCCCGTCTCCCACTCTCCCACTCTGTCTAAAAGTTGCGGTTAAATGTTAAATAGTAAGCTTTGGCAGTGAGAACAGAAAATGGCTTTAATTTTGACATTTTTGGGCAAAGGTGGCACGGGCCGTAGTACGATCGCGATCGCAACTGCTAAGAAATATGCGGCTCAAGGCAAGCGAGTTCTGCTACTGAGCCAAGATCCGGGCCCTGGATTGGGCATTCTCCTGGGAACTCCCCTGACTCCGAGCCCGCAAGAAATCGCCCCTAATTTCAAAGCAGTTCAGGTGCAAAGTGCGCCACTGCTAGAACGTAGATGGGACGAGGTTAAACAATTGGAAGCCCAATATGTCCGCACACCCTTTTTCAAGCAGATTTATGGTCAAGAATTGGGTGTTTTGCCGGGAATGGACAGCGCGTTGGCCCTGAATGAACTGCGGGAATATGACGATAGCAAACAATATGATGCGATCGTTTATGATGGTACCGGCGGCATGGATACGCTGCGAATGCTGGGAATGCCAGAAATTTTGAGTTGGTATATTCGCCGCTTCCGCCAAGCTTTGGTAGATTCCGATTTGGGTAAAGCTTTATCGCCGTTTATTCAACCGGTGATTAGTACAGTTTTGACTGTGGATTTGTCGGGCGACAATGCTACTAAGTCTACTCAACAAGTCGATAATTTTTTGGATAAGGGCAAGGAAGCGCTGGCAAATCCGAACCGCACGGCTGCTTATTTGGTGACGAATGGGGATGCAAGTGCGATCGCCACGGCCCGCTATCTTTGGGGCAGTTCTCAACAGATTGGTTTGACTGTGGGCGGTGTGATTCTCAATCAAGTAGCTGTTACAGAAACTATTGCGGCTGATTTTGAACCTTTGACAGCAGTTTCGGTTCCCGCCCACAGTGAGCATAATTGGCAACCGCTAATTGACGCTTTGCCCGATTTTTCTGAGGCTGCAAGAGCTCCAAAGGCGATCGATATAAATATTGCACAACGTCAAGTTAGTTTATTTTTGCCCGGATTTGACAAGAAAGAAATTAAATTGATTCAATCGGGGCCAGAAGTGACGATTGAAGCAGGCGATCAGCGGCGTAATATTTTGTTACCTCCGCAGCTAACAGGAAAATCTGTTACAGGTGCTAAGTTCTTGAACAGTTATTTGATTGTGTCTTTTTAACAGTTAATATCAATTCCGGTTGCACCCTTATCATAGTTCGGAGACGGCATTGCGGTCTCTTACCCAAGATAATATTGTAGGGACACGGCACTGCCGTCTCCTAATTTCGGGTAAGATTAATTATGATGCTACCGGATTTGATATAACTTATGCAGAATATCCAAATCCCCGACTTCTTTAAGAAGTCGGGGATTTAACAGACCGATCTAAAATATGAACAAAGATATTGCAAAGAACCTTGCTTTCAGATTAATCACTTATCTAATTTTTCCAATATTTCTATCTGTCGGTAGTGCGGAACTTGTCTTACGGGTTGCGGGATACAAACCATTACAAATAGAAAATGTGGATGTTGCTATTCAACCTAAAGGTAACTTTTTTACTAAAGATTCTGAACTGGGCTACAAACATTTGCCGGGAAAATTCCAAGTAACACTTAACGGCAATTACTCGTTTAATGCAACTCATCTCAATAATAGTTTAAGAATAACTCACCCTCTCAATACTTATAATTTACAGTCGAAAAAGCCAGAGATTTGGATATTTGGCTGTTCTTTCACCTACGGTTGGTCATTGAATGACAGCGAAACTTATGCTTGGTTGTTACAAGAGAGATTACTACAATATGAAATAGTAAATTTTGGGGTTAACGGCTATGGAACCATACATTCACTTATTCAGTTTAAACAAGCACTTAAACAAGGAAATAAACCGAAAATTGCTGTGATTTCCTATGCAGGATTTCACGACAGACGCAATACTTTTTCGAGGGCGAGAAGAAAGCAAATGGCCTCTTGGAATAAACTAGGCGTTCTGTTTCAGCCTGATGCTAGGCTAGATAAACAAAAGAGTTTTACTTACAATATGGTAAAACTTGAGTATCAGGAGTTGCCCTTGATGCGGGTTTCGGCGTTAGTAAATTTTCTGGAGGTTAGTTACAATCAATTTGAGGAGGAATTTTACAGAAGTCACGAGGTTTCTAAGGCAATTATTGTCGAGTTTAACCGTTTGGCTAAGGCTAATGGGGTTAAGCTGGTGGTTGCGGGAATTAACCCCGGTTCTGCTAAGATGTTGGCGGAGCTCAATCGGGGTGGTATTGCGACGATGGATATTTCTGTTGATTTGAAAGTGCCGGCTAATAATAATTTACCGCATGATTTGCATCCAAGTGCGATCGCCAATCAGCAATATGCACACAAGTTGGAAGGTTTTTTGCAAAATATCAAATGAATCTAAATTATCCTACCATTATCAATTGCTGTAGGGGCGGGTTCGCCAATAATAATTGCCTAAAACTAAAAATCCCGTAAACCCGCCCGCACCCAACTTACCGATTACCGATTACCTAATATCGTATGAATCATATCCAGAATAAATCATATTCAAAAATTGCGATTAATGCTACTTTATTATTATTACTATTTGTCATAACAATCGCAGTAACTTCAATCTACGTTTCTAGTGAACATACTTTTTATTGGTGGGATTATGCTGGCTATAATAATGCTACAGTCGGTCTTGCTAATTCATTTCGAGAATCGCCAGACAAAGCGATACAGGAAGTTATAAAATCCCTTGCCAAGGAAAAAAATCTATTAATTTCATTACCTTTAGTGCCGTTTCTTTTGTTATTTGGCGATTCTAGATTGAGTTACATTCTCAGCGTATCCCTAATTTATGTAGTGCCATTCCGCTTGTTATTGGGGGCGATTTCAGTAAAATTAATTCCTGTTTATCCCCGCATGGTGTTTTGGTCAACTGTCTTACTGAGTTTACTAATTCCGATGAGTTGGATTCCGACTTTGCGGGGATATCTCGATACAGGTGGCTGTGTGTTTGTCGCCTTGGCAATTTTAGTTTATCTGCACGATGTTAAGCTAAAATATTGGTGGCAAATCCTGTTAATTGGCTGTTCGTTGGCTATGGCGATTTTGTTTCGGCGACATTTTGCTTATAGTGCGATCGCATTTTTTGGTGCAGCCATTTTACAGGCTTTCATAGAGTTTATTATTATATCAAAATCCCGTAGGGAAACGGCAATGCCGTCTCCTGATTTTTTGGACACGGCAGTGCCGTTTCCCTACCGATATTTGTTTGAATTCGGTGTGAAATTGGGTTTGATTGCAATAATTAGCTTTGCGGTTCTAATGCTGGTGGCGGGAGATTTTACGCGCAGTGCCCTGACGGTTGATTACCGCAATTTGTATGTGGCTTGGAGTTTGCCAGTTAATGATATTGTAACTCGTTATGCGGATTTTTACGGTTTGGGAACTTGGCTGCTAGTAGCAATTGGTTTTTCGGCGGGAATCATCACTAGAATTCTGACACCTGCGACGGCTATTTTTGTTTCCATATTTGGGATTTTGTCATTGATTGAATGGCTTTTGGTCTTGCGTTATGGCTATTTGCATTATACAATTCATATTACACCGATCGCACTTTTAGGATTATCGGCATTTTTCTGGACAACTTGGCTGACATTCCGGGGTAAAGTTCGGTATTTGACGCTGGGTGTCGCTGGTTTGTATCTGAGTATCAACGCATTTTTGGGGCTGATTCCACTGAAATTCGGTTTGTCTGGGATATTTATGGGGAATTTTGCGCCATTAGTGCGATCGGACTACGGCGAAGTGGTAAAATTAGTTGAATTTCTCAGAAAAATCGCACCGAATGAGGAACCGATTTATATTGCCGGCGCTTCTAATAGTTTTAATGCTAATATCCTCAAACAAGCTAACCGTAAGTTGAACCCTGCCGAAGGTTGGTGGAAATTAAACACTCTTGGTAGGCCATTAATTGACTCTCGCGATACTTACCCGCTACCGGAGTTGTTGATGTCGCA
>JAYTZD010000486.1:0-11114 GCA_043742065.1 Oscillatoriales bacterium | reverse complement strand
CTCTCCTGATTTAGACAAAGTTCCTGAAATTTTCACCCGTCATCTTGGTACTTGGAAAGGCGAATTTATTAAGACTGATACTCGCGGACATTTTATTCGCAGCTTTTTTGGTACTTTTAGCACCTGGATTGAGGGAAGTCACTACCGACAAGTTAATAATTATGAATACTCAGATGGTTCTAGCCTCCAGCTAAATTTTGAAGGTGCATTTGAAAATAGGATTCTGAATTTTTTTTCTAACAGTTATTCGGATTTTTCAGCAATTGCGTGGGACGCGGGTCAGGAAACTATCTGCTATCGATCAACAAAAACTCAGGATAACGCACTGATTACTTTTGTGGAAACAATAACTTTGATCGCAGAAAATCACCGAGTTCGTAGCACTCAAACTTTTAAAGATGGCGTTTTTGATGGCATCTCATTTATTGAGGAAATGCGTTTGTAGTGGAAGGAAGTTCGGCAACGGATTTTGTAACGGATGTAACGGATGTAAGCGCTAATTCTACATCCTCGGCGCTCGATTTGGGGATTTGACAAATTGATTTTCCTGTAATTGGAGACAGGTTTTCGGAATATTTCCCTTTCACGGGTGGCACCCACTTGCCGCCGATAAAGTTGTCGTAGCGAGTTTGAAAAATCGACTGACTGCCGGATTGTACACGTGCTGCTACTACCATTTTATTACCTGATTAAAATTTGTTTTCGCGGACGCTTGAAATCTGTTGAATATCAACTATCGTCTATTTCGGAACTTCGGTCATTCCCTATACAAAATTTTACATTTTTCAAAAATTGTGCAGTCATTATAGGGGCGGGTTTACCACAATCTGTGACTCAAACGAACAATCTTAAAAACCCGCCCCCACCCAACGGTAAATACTATTAATTAACTGTGACGCAGCGGAAGTTCTATCCGAAATTTAGTAGCTTGACCAGGTTGCCAAAAACACTTTAACTCTCCTTTGTGCTGCTCTACAATTATCCGATATCTGAGAGTAATTCTTGACTAAATTGCTGGTTCTGCCAAGACCAAACTGGTCAATATCCAAACTCAAGCATCTGAAGCCGGCATTACAAAGGCAATTACAGCGGCAGGTTATCCCGTTACCTGTCACTAAAGATTTCTCAGACCCATTTTAAGGATGAAAATAAGGAGGTTTTGTATGGAAAACGCCACTATGAAACTGCGAGGCATGAGTTGTGCCTCTTGTGCCAATACAATCGAAGATGCAATTCGTTCTGTTCCGGGTGTGGAGGCCTGTAACGTCAACTTTGGTACTGAACAAGCGACTGTCATCTATGACCCGCACCAAACAAATTTAGGTATCATTCAGGATGCAGTTGATGCGGCTGGATATGTTGCTAAACCGCTGAAAGCAGAAGATTTATCTACAAATAATGATGCCGAACAGCAGGAAAGACTTGCAGAAACTCGACAGTTACTCCAAAAACTTTGGTTTGGTGGAATAGTGAGCACTATTCTATTAATTGGTTCTCTGCCAATGATGACAGGATTATCAATTCCTTTCGTCCCGACATGGTTGCACAATTCCTGGCTGCAATTAATATTAACCTCACCCGTACAACTTTGGTGCGGTCGTGCCTTTTATATTAATGCTTGGAAAGCTCTCAAGCGTCATGCAGCCACGATGGATACTTTAGTCACACTGGGTACTGGTGCTGCTTATTTCTACTCCATCTTTGCTACCCTATTTCCCACATTTTTTACCGATCAGGGGTTAACAGCCGATGTTTATTACGAAGCATCTGCTGTGATTATTACCCTGATTTTGTTTGGCCGGCTACTAGAGAATCGCGCGAAAGGACAAACCTCAGAGGCGATGCGTAAACTGATGGGATTGCAAGCAAAAACGGCTCGCGTCATTCGCAACGGCAAAGAGATAGATATTCCCATCTCTCAAGTTATTTTAGAGGAGATAATCTTGGTTCGTCCTGGTGAAAAAATTCCGGTAGACGGCGAGATTATTGATGGCTCCTCAACGATAGATGAAGCAATGGTGACAGGCGAAAGTTTACCTGTGAAAAAGCAAGCCGGTGATGAAGTGATTGGAGCCACTATCAATAAAACGGGGAGCTTTAAATTCCGGGCGACGCGAGTTGGTAAAGACACGTTTTTAGCACAAATTGTGCAGTTAGTCCAGCAAGCACAAGGCTCTAAAGCACCGATTCAACGATTAGCCGATCAAGTGACCGGATGGTTTGTGCCTGTGGTCGTTACCATTGCGATCGCCACCTTTATCCTCTGGTACAACCTCATGGGTAATGCCACAATGGCGTTAATTACCACCGTCGGTGTCTTGATTATCGCTTGTCCTTGTGCGTTGGGTTTAGCAACACCAACTTCTATCATGGTGGGCACTGGTAAAGGAGCAGAAAATGGCATTTTAATTAAAGGTGCAGAAAGCTTGGAATTAGCCCATAAATTGCAGGCGATCGTTCTTGATAAAACAGGTACTATTACCCAAGGAAAGCCAACTGTTACCCATTTTTTAACAGTCAACGGTACAGCCCACAGCAATGAGTTAAAACTTTTGCAGTTAGCCGCATCAGTTGAGCGAAATTCTGAACATCCTTTAGCCGAAGCCGTTGTGCAATATGCTAAATCTCAAGGCGTTGAGGTAAAAGAGGCTCAGGAATTTGAGGCGATCGCAGGTAGTGGTGTACAAGCCTATGTTTCCCATCAATGGGTACAAAAGAAGTCATAGCGCAGGAAGTCGGCATCAAACGAGTTATTGCAGAAGTTCGTCCCGATCAAAAAGTCGCTCAAATCGAAAATCTTCAGGCAGAGGGAAAAATTGTCGCAATGGTGGGGGATGGAATCAATGATGCACCTGCACTTGCTCAAGCTGACGTAGGCATGGCAATTGGCACAGGAACAGATGTCGCGATCGCAGCTAGCGATATCACTCTAATTTCTGGTGACTTACAAGGCATTGTTACTGCCATCCAACTGTCTCGCGCTACGATCCAAAACATCAAACAAAATCTGTTTTTTGCCTTTGTCTACAATGTGGCAGGCATTCCCATCGCCGCCGGAATTCTTTTCCCGATTTTTGGATGGCTCCTCAATCCAATTATTGCCGGGGCAGCAATGGCATTTAGTTCCGTTTCTGTAGTAACAAATGCGTTGCGTCTCCGTAACTTTCGACCCAAAAATGTTGGCTAATTTGATTCTTGATTAAGAGGGAATAATGATGAACAAGCAACTTACATTTCTAGGAACATTAGCAGGATTTGGATTTCTGCTTGGGGTAATTTCCGGTTCAATTTTTGGAGTGTTAACGTAGCCTATTTTTGCACTCTGATGAATGAAACATCGAACGATAGCGCGGGTTTAGTCAATCACGAAGGAAATTCACTAAATACCTTTGTTCAAAACCCGCTCTTACTCCCATAATCTTGTGTATTTTTTAGGAGGTTTTCAAATGCTCGGCAAAACAACAATTATCGGTACTATTGCTAGTCTCGGGGTTGTACTAGGAATGTTATCTGGTGAAGGAATAGCGCAAAATACCCATGAAACACAGCCAACTCAAACACAGCAAAAAAGTCAGTTTCATCGCATTGAACAACCTTTAAGTAACAAGATTTTAGTTACTTTTGCTGGAATCGGATTAATTAGTTTAGAACTTTGGTGGTTTCTTCTTAGCAAACCCAAATCTCAGAAAGCAGTTACAGCCAGTGGAGGAATTCAAGAAGTAACCGTCACCGTTGATGGTGGTTATGAACCCAGCCGCATTGTTGTGCAAGCTGGACAACCCGTGCGTTTTAACTTTCAGCGCCAAGATCCTAGCAGTTGTTTGGAACAAGTCTTAATTCCAGATTTTCATATTGCAGCAGATTTGCATCTGAATCAAGTAACCTCTGTTGAATTCACACCTAAAAAAGCTGGCAGTTATGTCTTTAGCTGTGGCATGAATATGTTTCGAGGCGAAATTATCGCCGAAGACCAACAACTTGAATCAAAGGGGCTAAAGGAGCATACAACAATAATAGATTCTAATGAAAGGGCAGCTCCAGCCTTAAATAACTGACAATCAACCAACTGCGATCGCTCAAACGCCTACTGCTACCCAAAGTTGCGACATTCAGGCGATCGCCACTCAGTCATTAAAAAAAATGTCTAGCCCCTCTTGACTCTCCATCCCACTGGATAGTTTATCATAAGCTTAGAGTTGGATTCAGTAGAGGAAATGAGTATGTTAGTCCAAGAAAAGCAAAAACTCATTGGTTTAGTTGCGAAGGAAAGCGGCGTACCGATCAAAACCATTCGCTACTATGAGGAACTTGGTTTAATCAAGGCATCAGGCAGAACCGAGGGGAAATATAGATTGTTTAATTCTGATGTTTTGACTCGCCTAAGCTTTATCAAACGCGCCCAAAGTCTGGGATTAAGTTTAGCAGAAATTCAAGAATTATTGACGGTTCACGACCGGGGAGATTTGCCTTGCGAACACCTCAAAATCCAGTTGCAAGATAAGCTGATCGGTATTGATGAACAAATTCAGCAACTACTTATCCTCAAACTACAGTTGGAAGGATTACTTTCAGGTTCGCCCACGTTACTAGAAAAGGTTGATTCAATCATTTGTCCTCTGATTCAAAAAGATTAAATCCTTCGATAATTTAATTATTTTAAGCAGTCTGTCAACGGAGGTTATAGAAGTTGACAGACTGGTTTTTGCTCGCCAATAAAATCGCTTTTATCCTGATAGTAAAAGTAATTATACTAGCATTAATTGATGAAATCATTGTTGTGCTTGCTCTCCACCTTATGCGATAAAAAATTTTGGGATTTTTATAATTTACCTCTTGACTCTCCAGTTGGATGGAGAATTTAAGATATTTTTAGTTGAAGCTCAATTACTGATGTTTGACATTCGTTAGTACAGTTACCTTACTTGTTTAGCCAGTTTTTAGGAGGAAGTCAAATGAACCGTTTTAACACTTTCAACACTGCGATTGCTGCTGTAATTACTTTCTTAATTGCTCAGAGTTGCTCGTTATCAACTAAAACCAGTGAAACAGCAGTAGAGGCTGTAACTAATCACCAGGAAGAACATGAAATGAAAGACACAAATCACAGACATGATGCACATTCAACAAATCAGGCAAGTCATCTAAACCAGAGTGTATTTGCCAAAGCAGAACTTACAACCCCAGGAAATCTTGCTCCCAATACTGACATTCCTCTAACAATTAACATTCAAGACTCAACGGGTAAGGCAATTGAAAAATTTGACAAATTTCAAGAAAAACTCATGCACTTAATTCTGGTGAGTGATGACCTTCAGTTTTTCTCTCATCTTCACCCCAACTACAAAAATAAAGGGCGCTTTGAAATTAAATCTCAGTTTCCCCAAGCCGGAAATTATACCTTTTTCAGTGACTACAAACCCTCTGGAAAATCCGAACAAATTTCTGTTCTTAAAGTCCAAGTTCCGGGAAATACTCTATCTCCCTCTGAAATAAATCTGAGTCACACAAAAACCTTTGGCAATACTAAAGTTGATTTCATCCTCTCTTCTGAAAAAACAGTCAAAGCAGGGGAGGAAGTAACCGTCATGTTTCACCTAGAAGATACTGCGAATAATCAGCCTGTAACCGATTTACAGCCTTACTTAGGAGAAGCAGGGCATTTGGTCATTGTACGTCAATCTCCTGTTCTCACAGAAGCGAATTACATTCATGCTCATGCGCTGAAAGGAACTCCGTCTGGTAAAATTCATTTTATGACTCGCTTTCCGCAACCGGGAATGTACAAACTTTGGGGGCAGTTCAAGCGCAATGGTGAAATTGTGACGGCTGATTTTTGGGTGAATGTTATCTAAGAAAAATGGTCACGTTTTTTGAATTTTTTACCCAGAAACTCAAACGTTCGCAGCGTTTTATTGCTAAAATGGAAAAAAGGTAGTAGATAGGTGCATTCATCAGTATCAGTGTGGCGATGTTGCATAATATCTATGAGCCATAAGCAATAAGGGTTAAAACACTCAATGTCCGATCAAGGGTTTTATCGTCGTTTACTCCCCGATTCTGCTATTGCCTTTTCCTCCGTAGAGGGAAGGCAAATTTTTCGAGAAGCGTTGGCATTGGGAGGTATGGAAGGGTATTTTGCTCTAGCGGAACAGTTTCATACTCAAGCAGAACCCGCTTTTTGTGGATTGGGTAGTTTAGTTGTTGTTCTTAATGCCTTATCCATCGATCCGGGTCGCATTTGGAAAGGGGTGTGGAGATGGTATGGAGAGGAATTTTTAGACTGTTGCTTACCTCTTTCAGTCATTAAAGAAAACGGTATCACCTTTGATGAGTTTGTCTGTATCGCACGTTGCAACGGTGCTGTTGTAAAACCTAATGGTTACAACCAAAGCAGCTTGGAAAACTTTCGCCAAGCAGTTGAGCAGGTGACTGCGGCGTCAGGTGATATTCATCTAGTTGTTTCCTACAGCCGAAAGGTATTGGGACAAACTGGTGATGGTCACTTCTCACCAATTGGTGGCTATCATCCAAAGCGGGATCTAGTTCTTCTGCTAGATGTTGCCCGTTTCAAATATCCACCTCACTGGGTTTCTCTGCCTTTGTTATGGAAAGCGTTTGAGCCTGTCGATCCCGTCACTAATCAATGTCGAGGTTATATTTTATTGCAGAGGAGTGAAGGGTTGCCAGAAACCTTTTTTCATGTTGCTTTTGATTTACATCAGTGGCGTAGTGTTGCTCCTTACTTTGCAGAAATACTCCCAGACATTCTGAAAAAAGAGCAACCTGATTTAATTGCTTCAGTTGGCAGTACCATCCTGCACCATTTGCCTGTTGAGTTCACAACTATGCTGCATACCTCCTCAGAGACGGTAGAGACACTTGAGAAATTACGGGCCGCTATTCAGTTAAATTCACTGTTTGATATTGTTCACCAATGCTTGTCAAGCGATGACTGGGATGCAATGTCTGTGGTAGGGAAGTGGCGATCGCAACAGCCATTCGTAGCAGAGATAATAACAGCAATATTACTATCCTGCCCCGAAACGCTCTATGCAACTCTCAAACCTGATTTACGACTGTGGTTTAGTGAGGTTCGCTCCCTTGAGAAACTACTCTCTCCCTTGGATATAGAAATATCTAGATTGAGAGAACAAATGTCAGCACTCCAGGAGTTTTACACTTTATATTCAAAGGGACATCAGTGCGATATCCATCAGAGTTAGCATCTACTGCCTTTTGAACTCCCCAAACCTCGACTAACTGCAAAAGTTAAAATTCAAGAGAAAAATTTAATAATACGATGAAACAAAGAATATCTCGCTATTGTCAGAAAAACTCTTTCCCAATCTAAAAAAATCTCCAATTATCTTGGCAGCTCTCTGGTATTTTATTTATGAGTATAACGCCAGTTTATGTATATGGCAATCCTTGCAGGAGTCGTAAAGTTTTTACCCACCCCAACTCTCCCCGAACCCGCAGGGAGGGACTAAGAAATTCACAAATGATTTAGGATTGCTATATAAACCGCAGAGTACGCAGAGGAAGAGAAGAACGAGATCAGAAAAAGATAGTTTTAGAAATTATTTAAATCTGCTAATATATATATATAAACTTGGCAATTTCTCAAAAGTACCAATCAAATGCCTGCCTTAAATACCGTTGTTTTTTCTGCCGATCTTGAGCCTGGGTCAAAGCATTTAGACGCTGCTAAAATCCGGTGGTTTTAACGCCGGCTGAAGGCTTGGGGAAAGCGCAATCCGAATCTCTCCGATCTAGCGGCCGCGCCTGCTGCGGAAGTTGCTAGTTTGTTGCAGCCTTTGGGTCTTTTTTTTCGGGCGCAAAAGCTGCGGGAATCGGTGCTGGTTATCTTAGAAAATTATCAGGGAAATGTTCCCCCCACGGAATCTCAGTTGCTGGAACTTCCCGGAGTTGGCAAGTACATTGCGAGATCGGTTCGCCAACAATCTCTGGCTCAAACCAACAATCTCAAAAACCCGCCCCCACCCAACAGTCAATACTATTAATTAACTGTGCCGCAGCGGAATTTCTATCCGAAATTGAGTACCTTTACCGGCTTCAAAAAAACATTTCAATTCCCCTTTGTGCTGCTCGACAATTATTCCATAGCTGATAGCAAGTCCTAATCCACGGGCTTCCGTGGCAGGTTTTTCCACAAAAAATGGGTCAAAAATTTGTGCTATGATTTCTTCGTTCATTGCCCTACCATTGTCAGCAATCTCAATGGAAATCCGCTGACCACCAATAACCTGAGTGCGAATCCAAATCACTGGTTTAAAATTGATTGCTTCCAACTCGTTCAATTCTTGACTAAACTCTTCCAAAGCATCGATCGCATAATTGATCATATTCAGAAAAGCTTGATTGAGTTGACCAGCATAACACTCAATCTGTGGTAAATTCCCGTACTCTTTGACCACCTTGATATCGCGCCTGCCTTCACGAGCAGGTAAACGGTGCTGCAATAGTAAAAGAGTGTTTTCCAAACCGTCAGAAACATCAAATAATTGCCATCCCGATTGATCGCTGCGGGAAAATTCTTGTACTGATAAGATAATTTGCCGAATGCGATCGCTCCCTGTCCGCATTGAACTGACAATTTTTAACAAATCATCGAGTACGAATTCCACATCCATGTCTTGCTGTTTGTGCAGAATCTCCTGGCTGGGATTAACTAACTGTTTTTGATACATTCGCAGCAGTTGACTTAAGTCGGCGACGTAAGTTTGGACGTGAGTCAGATTGCTGTAAATGAAAGTAATCGGATTGTTGATTTCGTGGGCAATTCCAGATACTAAATCGCCCAAATTAGACATCTTTTCACTTTGCAGAATCTGATGGCGCGACTGTTCCAATTCTTGCTGCGATCGCTCCAACTGCGCCCTCAACTCCCGCGATCGCAAACCCGCGCGCACCCGCCCCAACAATTCCTGCTTAACTATCGGTTTCAGCACAAAATCGTCCACAAGCACGTCCAATTTTTCGGCATCAAACTGGTCTGGTGCAGCCAGCAGAATCACATAGACACTGGCTAGTTCTCGATCGCCATTCAGCAACCGGCACACATCCAACCACTCGATTTCAGGGGAAGTCCCATCGCAAATTACCAAATCAGGGGATATTTGGCGAGCCAAATCCATACCCTCCCTAGTGTTGGGGGCGAATCTCACCTGATGTCCCTTGCCTGAAAGTAACTCTTGTATGATTTCAAAAGTCATAGTATCCGCGATCGCCAAAATCTTGCCCATAACACCCGTTCCGTAAATTACTTTTCAGGACACAACAGCTAGAATTATCCCGATATATTTAAAATTCAAATAATTAAATGTTACCAAAAATTACCAAAAACCGCGCCCGAAAACCCCAAAAAACTTTAAAATTAATTAACAGCATCATCAACTAACCTTCTCAGTCAACGCCTGAGAATGCCAATTACCAAACACCACTCAACTTTGATTCAATCCGAAACACTCGAACTATTAGAATGGTCGCGCTTGTGTCAGCACTTGGCTACCTTCGCGGCCACCAAACTTGGTGTCGCCGCCGCCCTTGACGTCCAAATCCCGCCAACTCAAGCTCAGACAGCAGAACTCCTAGCCCAAACTCAGGAGGCTTATCAGCTAGATAACCGCCCTGGAAGTGCTTTGGCTTTTGAAGGAATCCAAGATATCGGTACTTCCCTGCAACGAGCCGAACTGCAAGGTTTGCTCAGTGGCGAAGAATTGCTGGCGATTGCTACCACCCTAGCGGGAGCAAGGCAATTGCGCCGAATCATTGACAGTCAGCCAGATGTGCCGACACTCAAGGAACTGGCGGCCCAATTGCGGACTTATCCCGAAATCGAACAAGAAATCCATCGCTGTATAGACGATCGCGCTCAAGTAGCCGATCGAGCCACTCCTAAATTAGCAGGAATTCGTGTGCAAATGCGAGTGTTGCGCGATCGTATTTATCAAATATTGCAGGGAATATTGCAGCGACAATCCAACGCCGTCCAAGAACAGGTCATTACCCAAAGGAACTCGCGCTTTGTCATTCCGGTCAAAGCTCCCCAAAAAGATGCTATACCGGGCATCGTTCACGACTCCTCAGCCAGCGGCGCGACACTGTATGTAGAACCCCACAATACAGTAAATCTCAACAACCAAATGCGGCAATTTCTGAGACAAGAACAAGTCGAAGAAGAAGCAGTTCGCCGCGCCCTGACGGAACAAGTAGCAGCAGTCAAACCCGACTTAGATCGATTAGTGATTGTAGTCACAACTTTAGATTTAGCCACAGCTAAAGCGCGTTACGGCTTTTGGCTACAAGCAAACCCGCCGACATTTATTGAATTAGGAAACACAGAATTAACCCCGAAAAATGGAGAAATAGCAGAAGAGGAAAACTCAGAAAACAGCAAAGTACAAATTCCCAACTTGCGATCGCAAATCACCCTGCGCCACTTGCGCCATCCCCTGTTAGTTTGGCAACAGCAATACGAACAAGGTTTTGCAGTAGTGCCGATCGACTTAACCATCGCGCCGCACATTCGTGTAGTCGCCATCACCGGCCCCAACACCGGCGGCAAAACAGTCACCCTCAAAACCTTGGGATTAGCAGCTTTAATGGCAAAAGCCGGAATGTTTGTGGCAGCCCGCGAACCTGTAGAATTGCCGTGGTTCGACAACATTTTGGCAGATATTGGTGACGAGCAATCTTTACAGCAAAGTTTGTCTACTTTCAGCGGTCATATTCGTCGTATCAGTCGCATTTTAGCAGTCTTGAAAAAAGGAGAAGAAGAGGATTCAAACCTCCCAATTCCCCATACTTCCACTACCCTTCGACTTCGCTCAGGAGACATGATTTCCCTTGGTGAAGTCGAAGAGTTCCCAATTCCTTCCCCCCTTGGGGGCGAGGGGGGGGTGGCCCAATTCCCAATTCCCAATTCCCCATTCCCAATTCCCAATTCCCAATTCCCCATTCCCAAATCTTTAGTTTTGTTAGACGAAGTAGGAGCGGGGACAGACCCCTCAGAAGGCAGTGCATTGGCGATCGCCCTATTGCAATATCTCGCCCAACATTCCCTATTAACAATCGCAACTACCCACTTTGGC
>JAYTZD010000485.1:0-25240 GCA_043742065.1 Oscillatoriales bacterium | reverse complement strand
ATCGCGTGCTGCGCCAGCCAGCCAAGCGCGTCAAAAGTGTTGACGCAGAAATTCGGCAGCTAGTCCGAGAAATGCTGCAAACCATGTATAGTGCTGAGGGCATAGGTTTGGCAGCTCCTCAAGTCGGAGTGAACAAACAAGTCATCGTTCTCGACTGCGAACCGGACAACCCCGCAACACCCCCATTGGTTTTGATCAATCCCACGATCAAAAATACCAGCGGCGACATCTGCATATTGCAAGAAGGGTGTTTGAGCATTCCGGGAGTCTATTTAGAAGTAAAACGCCCAGAATTCATTGAACTGTCCTATCGTGATGAATACGGCCGGCCACAAACCCTGAAAGCGACAGAATTACTTTCGAGGGCAATTCAGCACGAAATGGATCATCTCAACGGAGTGCTATTTGTAGACAGAGTAGAAAACAAATTGGCACTAAATGAAGAATTAGTCAAGAATAAATTTTCACCAAAGGCGGTAAAATCGGTATGATGGCAGGAACTCCAAAAAGTGGTTTATTGTTAGCTCTTTCGTGTATTACCGCGATCGCCGCAGTCGGGTCAATCTTTGAGCTATCTTCGGGACAAGCTCAACTCGGCACTGTAGTCACAGGAATCATTCTGGCGCTCAGTGTACCGCTGACAGGAATATTTTTCTACGCAGCCGTTCAGGATGCTAGAGCAAATCTATGATTAGTCATTAGTCATTGGTTATTAGTCATTAGTTAAATGACTAATGACCAATAATTAATGACCAATAACCAATAACTAATAAGATGGGATTTTTGCGACAAGTGCCAGCTCAAGCTGCTGTAGGCACGACAGCATCCAAGTACCAACTTTCGGAAATTATGGAAGTGGCAATCGGACGCGATCAAAGTTGTCAAATAGCCTTAGAGTCGATCGCCTACGCTATGGTTTCCCGTCGCCACGCCACAGTCCGTCCCCTAACTAAAGGCAATTTTCCGAGATGGGAAATTTGCGACCTCAACAGCGCTAACGGAACTTATCTAAACGGCACAAAGCTCCAAGGCTGTCAAACATTAGAAACAGGCGATCGCATCAGTCTCGGTATTGACGGCCCTCAATTTATATTTGAAACTCCCCTAAACAAGAGCAAACATCAGTCACGGTTCCCGACATCCAATCAAAGCTTCTCTAACGCAGTCGAACACGAACCTCTGACTTTCACTCAATTATTTCCGATCGCCTCAACAGGAAAACAATTAAGTCAAAAAGCTTACCTATATCCCGGCATTGCTACAGTTATTTTTGTGATCTCAATGTTTTTAGCAGTGGGAAATTCCGCAGCTTTCAATTTTCTGCTGGCTGCTTATCTTTCCGGTGCAGCTTACTACTTCATCTATCAACTGTGTGGCAAACACAAGCCTTGGTGGATATTATTTTGTTCTGGCTTAGCTACAGTCCTGATTTTGCTCAGCCCTTTATTGATTGGCTTTATAGTAGTATTTAGAGAAATTTTGCCCGGCCGCTTGCCAGTAGAAGGTGAGAAAATCAGTTTTTTGGTTTTTTTGATCAGAATGTTTTTCGGGGCAGGGCTGATGGAAGAATTGCTGAAAGCCTTGCCAGTTTTGGGAGCGATGGTGCTGGGGAATTTACTGCGAAATCCGTGGCGCGATCGCATCGGTGTTTGGGAACCCTTAGACGGAATTTTGTTAGGAAGTGCGTCGGCTGTTGGGTTTACATTGTTAGAAACTCTGGGACAATATGTTCCCCACATTATTCAAAATGTCACTCTACAAGCAGGAGCAGACGCTGGACAATTGGTAGGATTGCAGTTGCTAATTCCCCGAATTTTAGGTTCTGTCGCCGGACACATGGCTTACAGTGGCTATTTAGGATATTTTATCGGTTTGAGCGCCCTTAAACCCAAGAAGCGCTGGCAAATTTTGGGTGTAGGTTATCTCAGCGCTTCGACACTTCACGCTTTATGGAATGCTTCGGGAAGTGTCAGCGTATTGTTGCTAGCTGTGGTGGGAGTTTTGTCTTATGCGTTTTTGGTAGCCGCGATTTTGAAAGCTAGGGCTTTGTCTCCAAATCGTGATCAAAATTTTGCAACTCGCATATTTTCTGAAAAGTGAAGTTCGGCAACGGATTTTGTAACGGATGTAACGGATGTAACGGATGGAAAGAAGAAGGAAGAAAAGAAACTATGCCCAATGCCCAATGCCCCATTCCCAATGCCCCATTCCCCATTATGATTCAAGTCAAACCGGGTTATCGTCCCCAGGCATCTGATAATAGTATTGAAGCTGATATTTATTTGTTTGACAAACTGCGGCAGTTGTCTCTCAAACAGCGGTTAGAACAAGCAGCCATGCTCGATCGCACAGTCAAAAAACTTTCTCTAATCGGTATCAAGTTAAGATTGAAAAAAGCAGCCATTACTGAAATTAGAGATCATTTTTCCCGTGCAGTTTTGGCAGAAAAGTTTTCTCCCGAATTTCAACCTTTTGGAACTGATGAAATGATGTGGATTCAAGACTCTATTGCTCTAGCTCAACAACTTCACGCCCTCCTGGAGTCAATTAATATCCCCTATTATGTTGGTGAAGGTGTTGCTAGTTCTATTCATGGAGAAGCTCGATCGACCCGCGATTTAGACTTGGCAATTCAGATTCCCAGACAAGAAATTGATTTGTTAGTAACAACGCTAGAAAATGCTGGATTTTATTGTCTGGCTGGGGCAGTAGAAGAGTTAAAACAATCTCGCAGTCAGCTCCTTAATATAACTCATACTCAGACAATAGCTAATGCAGATATCTATATCGCGGACAACACCCCTTTTGCGCTGTCTCAAATGTCTCGCCGACAATTGATTGAGATTGAGGGAACAGCTAATTTTTGGATTGCATCGCCGGAAGATACGATCGTGCAAAAATTATTTTGGACAAAAAATAGTCAGTCTGAAAAACAGTGGCGCGACGTTTTGGGCATACTCAAGCTGCAAGGTGCTAATCTCGATCGCAACTATTTGCAAGAGTGGGCCCAGCGTTTGGGAGTTCTGGATGCTTTAACTCAAGCCCTGACTGAGGCCGGGATACCGCTTCGCTCAGGAACCGCGTAGCCGAAGTATTGAGCACTTGTACTTTCTTTTCCTTCCGCCTTCTCTTAGAATTTCTTCACAAACAGATCGGCTGTGGTACTATCTGGATGGCTGTGAGTAACTGAGGGAAGCCAAAAGGCTTGATTCCTGTGGTGGAGGAGAATCCAGGAGTGCTAGATAGGATGTCATTAGGATACGCAAATGTTTTCGGCCAGCGAGGTCAACCTGAACCCCTTCGCATTGGGGTAATTGGGGTTGGCAATATGGGCCAACATCACACACGAGTTCTGAGCTTGTTAAAAGATATCGAGCTCGTGGGTATTGCAGATATAAATGTAGAGCGGGGAATTGATGTAGCCAGCAAATACCGGGTTCGCTTCTTTGAAGACTACCGTGATTTGCTCGCCCACGTAGATGCTGTTTGCGTCGCCGTTCCAACTCGCCTACACCACCCTGTGGGGATGTCTTGTCTCCAAGCGGGTGTTCACGTTTTAATTGAAAAGCCGATCGCGGCTAGTATTGCTGAGGCCGAATCTTTGGTCAACGCGGCTGCGGAATCCCACCGGATTTTGCAAGTGGGCCACATCGAGCGCTTCAATCCAGCTTTTCAGGAACTCGGCAAAGTGCTGAAAACTGAAGAGTTACTGGCATTGGAAGCTCACCGGATGAGTCCCTATTCCGATCGGGCCAATGATGTATCGGTAGTTTTGGATTTAATGATCCACGACATCGACTTGTTGTTGGAATTGGCATCTTCCCCAGTGGTGAAGTTGACCGCTAGCGGCAGTAGAGCATCGAATTCTGGTTATTTAGACTATGTAACAGCTACTTTAAACTTTGCTAACGGCATTGTGGCTACCCTGACTGCTAGTAAGGTGACGCATCGCAAACTCCGTTCCATAGTTGCTCATTGCAAAAATTCTCTGACAGAGGCAGATTTTCTCAATAATGAAATCTTGATTCACCGACAAACAACCGCTAATTATGTGACAGATTACGGTCAGGTGCTTTATCGTCAAGATGGATTGATTGAGAAAGTTTACACCAGCAATATTGAACCGCTCCACGCAGAATTGGAGCATTTTATTAATTGCGTGCGGGGTGGAAATCAGCCTTCTGTAGGAGGAGAACAAGCTCTGAAAGCTCTGCGGCTGGCAAGTTCGATCGAGCAAATGGCTCTCGATGGTCAAGCTTGGTATCCAAAAGAGCAAGTCTTAGCTAGCAATTAAGTTAGATCGAAATAAATCCTGTCGTTTCCGGGTGCTGGTACAGTTTGGGTTTGTTGTTTGTTAATTGGGTTTTTAACTGTATTCTTGCAACCGGATTCGATCTTTCTATTTTAGATTTCAGATTTTAGATTTTAGATTGATTCGACAGATTGAGAGGACACGGCAGTGCCGTTTCCCTACCCCGAAAATTGAGGATACGGCAGTGCCGTTTCCCTACCCCGAAAATTGAGGACACGGCCATAACGTTACATTTGATAACTAATAGTTTGGCTGACTAACTGATTTCCTTTGGGACTTAGATGAATGCTATCTCTATAAAAAGTTAGGGGTTCTGCTGCTGAATTGAAAATGGGCAGAAAATCTATGTAAGTAATTTTCTCTGTGGCTACAAGTTCGGTAAGACGCGATCGAGCCTTGACTTCCCATTCGTGAGGGCCAATTTCGCCTAGTTCATGCAGTTTTGGTGTCATTGCTAGTACAAAGTCAATGTTGGCAAGGTTTGCTACTGTTTTGATTTGGCGAATCGCTTCTAAGTTGGAACCAACTTTGTCTTCATTTTGGGCCGAAGGTGTTGCCAATTTCTCCCTAGGTACTGTCGGTAATAGGTAGCGATTTAATAGTTGCCCGATCGCCATTAAAGGTTTACGATCGGGATAAGCTCGATCGCGCCCCACCACCTCAGAACAAGGAGCGGATGTAAATAAATCGTCCGTATTCAGCAACAAAACCACCGCTTTTGCCCCAAACAGACCGAACCGCTTGATGTAGGCTAGTTGATTTCTAGGCCCCCAAGAATTGGCTGAGCAGTTCAAAACTTCGACTTGAGAATAGTTGACTTTTGAATGTAATTGTGCATTGGTCGCCAGATTGCGAATTTTCAGCCTCAATTGCCGAGCCATGATTTCGGATATGGTGTCTGTCTGATCAGTCCACCAGCCCCCGTTAGCGACAGAATCACCCAACAGTAAGACGCGCAGGGTTTCGATCGCAGGAAGCGGGGCGATCGCACCAGTACGCATCGAATACTCGTTAATCTCAATCCGGTTCCCCAAGCGACGCACCCTCTGGTTGGGAGCCAATAAATAGCCACACTCCGCATCGGCAATGTAAATCAAAGGATTGCCAAAACCAAACAGCACCCGCAGTAACGCTTCTGTTGCTACCAACAATCCTGCGGTGACAGCCAAAATTATGAGAGTCAATTTCACTCATTAACCTCGATCGAGAACAGACAAGAGGAGATGGCAATGCCGTGTCCCTACCGAAAATAATATTGTAGGGACACGGCACTGCCGTCTCCTAATTTCGGCCACTAATAATTCCGATGCTACGGGATTTGATATCATGCGATCGTCCTTGTGGATATAGAATTCTAAAATACGCCGTCAAAATCCGCCGTCAGCAGTAGCATCAACTTGGTGGTTTCAGGAAAGCCCGTGGACTTAAAACAAATATTCAAAACGCCGAATCCCATAATCGGTGTCGTACATTTACAGCCTCTACCAACTTCTCCCCGCTGGGGGGGGAATCTCAAAGCAATTATCGGCAGAGCCGAGCAAGAGGCTACAGCACTGGCTTCTGGTGGTGCAAACGGTATCATCGTCGAGAACTTTTTCGATGCTCCCTTCGCCAAAGACAGAGTAGATCCAGCAGTTGTCAGTGCTATGACGCTGATCGTCGAGAGGCTAACCAATCTAGTGACATTGCCGATCGGGATTAATGTCCTGCGAAACGATGCCCACAGCGCGATCGCCATCGCATCCTGTACAGGAGCTCAATTTATCCGCGTCAACGTCCTCAACGGCACCGTGGCTACAGATCAAGGCTTAATTGAAGGTCAAGCTCACCAGCTACTGCGCTATCGGCGGGAATTGGGCAGCGATGTCAAAATATTAGCAGACGTCTTAGTCAAGCACGGGCAACCCCTCGGTAGCCCCAACTTGAGAACAGTCATTCAAGAAACAATCGGGCGCGCCTTAGCAGATGCCGTGATCATCTCCGGGCCCACGACTGGTAGCCCACCCAATCTGGCAGAATTAGAACTCGCGAGTATGGCCTCCGCCGGAATTCCAGTTTTCATCGGTAGCGGCGCATCGTGGGAAAACATTTCCACCCTAATGCGAGCCGCTGATGGCGTAATAGTCTCAAGTTCCCTGAAGCGAAATGGCCGCATTGATGCGCCCATCGATCCAATTCGCGTCAGTCAGTTTGTAGAAGCCGCCCGCCGCAGCTTGTCAGAAAAAGAGTACGAACAGAAAAACAGCGAGGCTAATGGCTCTCGCGGGCTGGTTTCGGAACTGGGTAAAATCAAAAGTAAGATCTAAAATGGGAATGGGTAATTAGGAATGGGGTAATCGGTCATGGGTAATTGGTAATCGGTATTCACTGAAAACTAAGAATTCACAGTGAAAAAAGTACCAATTCCCAATTTCCAATTCCCAATTCCCAATTTCCAATTCCCAATCATCCATTACCAAATCTAAAAATGATTCGCCGAAGTTCAACCCCTTGGATTCATCGCTGGTCGAGGACTGTGATGGCTGCGATCGCAACTATCGGTGTTC
The DNA here is from genome assembly GCA_043742065.1 of Oscillatoriales bacterium. Classification (GTDB taxonomy): domain Bacteria; phylum Cyanobacteriota; class Cyanobacteriia; order Cyanobacteriales; family Microcoleaceae; genus Microcoleus. The sequence continues at coordinate 18,382 of JAYTZD010000485.1, read as the reverse complement.
TAGAAACAGCTTATCTAACGATCGCCAAATTCACGACAGGTTCAGTCATTTGTCCCACCAGTGGCTGTGACAAAGTTCTCAACAGTCCCTACGCCACAGCCTTTGGCATAGCCCCTTTAAGTTTATTAGGTTGTGTAGCTTACCTGAGCATCGCAATCCTGGCCTTCGCTCCCAAATTTGTCAATCCTGAAACTAATAAAGGACTGTATTCTCAACTAGAAAACAAGACTTGGCAAGGGCTATTTATCATCACTGCTGCGATGGTAATTTTCAGCAGCTACTTGCTCTATTTGATGGCTTTTGAAATTCAGGAACTCTGCATTTATTGTGTCAGTTCCGCTGTATTTTCCCTATCGCTGTTTGTACTGGTTCTGGTCGGCCACGAGTGGGAAGATATTGGTCAAGTGGTCTTTACAGGTCTTTTGGTAGTAATGGTAAGTTCGATCGGCGCTTTAGGACTCTACAACAGTGTTAAATCACCTGTCACTGCCTCCACACCCGGTATTGTCCCTCCCCTGGTCACTACAACATCAGGCCCAGCAGAAATTGCTTTAGTCCGCTACCTCACACAAATCGGCGCGAAAGAATATGGCGCTTATTGGTGTCCTCACTGTCATGACCAAAAAATGCTGTTCGGGAGAGAAGCTGCAAAATTGATCAATTATTTTGAATGCGATCCCAAAGGACAAAATTCTCGCGCTGAAATTTGCCAAGCTGCTGCTGCTAATCTCAAAGGTTTCCCAACTTGGGAAATTAAAGGTGAGTTTTATTCGGGGACGAAATCTTTAGAAAAACTCGCAGAATTGTCTGGTTACACTGGTATGCAAAATTTTATGAAGTGACAGTAAATTTTGCAATTTTCATAGTATTGATCAGGTGCATTAGGTGCTCTTGGAAAATCGGGGATTGGGAATCGGACATCGGGTATTGCGTATCGTTTATTCCTTCTTCCTTCTTCCCAAAAATATGCGGGCAATCTTCAAAAAATGGTTTTACCAAGAACGCCGGGTATTAATTACTGCAACTGTGATTGCTGGTACGGTGATGCTAGTGCGCTGGTTCGGACTTTTGCAGTTGTGGGAATGGGCTGCTTTTGACCAATTTGTGCGCTGGCGGCCCTCGGAACCAACTGATAATCGGATCGTAATTGTAGAAATTGGTGAACGTGATTTGCAAAAATACGGCTACCCAATTTCTGATGGTGTGATGGCCCAATTGCTGCAAAAATTGAATGCTGGTAAACCACGGGCGATTGGTTTGGACATCTACCGAGATTTGCCAACTCAACCTGGTAATGCCGAATTGCTCAAAACTTTTAAAACTATTCCCAACTTAATCGGAATTGAGTTGATGGAAGATGAAAGCAGATTGGGAGTTCGACCGCCGACCGTACTTGATAAGCTCGATCGAATTGGCTTTAATAATGTGGTCATCGATGCGGATGGTAAGGTACGCCGAATGTTGCTTTACGCTTGGCCGTCCGATGGCAAAACTCGTCAAAGTTTTGCACTCAAACTGGCTTTGCTTTATCTCGAAAGTGAAGGGGTTTCTCCTCAACCAGCCTATGTCAATCCTAAATACTTGCAGTTAGGTAAGGGGGTTTTTCAGCCTTTTCAACGGAATGATGGTGCTTATGTGCGATCGGACAGCCGTGGTTATCAAATTCTGGCTTCCTTCCGTGGCCCGATCGGCAGTTTTCGCACTGTGTCGATGAGTGACGTGCTTTCTGGTAAAGTATCAGTGGATTTTGTGCGATCGCGCGTCGTCTTGATCGGTTCCACAGCAACTAGCCTCAAAGATTTTCAGCAAAACTCTTACAGCTACGATTTGTTTAGCAGTCCTCAGCAAATACCGGGAGTTGAACTTCAGGCTCATTTTTTGAGTCAAATTTTGAGTGCGGCCCTTGATGGGCGTAGGGCGATTAATGTTTGGTCAGACTCCTTGGAGTTGGCGTGGATTTTGCTATGGTCTTGGATAGGAACAACTGTTAGCTGGAAATTGCGATCGCTAAGTCGATCGGCTTGGTGTTTGTTGAGTATCACGATCTTTCTGAATGTCACTTTGTACTTAGCTTTCTTAGCCGGCTGGTGGCTACCTTTAATTCCCCCAATGTTCAGTCTTTTGGGCTCTGGTGCAGCAGTTGTCGGTTATCTAGCTCATTTACAAGAAGAATTGAAACGCTCTAAAGAATTTTTGCAATCACTAATTGATACAATTCCCGATCCGATTTTTGTCAAAGATCAAAATCACCGAATGCTAGTTTTGAATCAAGCTTATTGTCGATTTATCGGCTCTTCTTTAGAAATGCTCATATCTCAAACAGATTATGATTTATTTTCCAAAGCTGAAGCAGATATCTTTTGGGAGCAAGATGAATTAGTCTTGAAAACTAATCAACAGTTAGAAAATGAAGAAGACTTTACCGATGCTAACGGCATCACCTATCTAATTGCCACTAAAAGATCGCTTCATAAAGATGCAATGGGCAATGTATTTTTGGTAGGAATCATCAGAGATATTACTGAACGCAAGCAGTTAGAAAAAATACTTAAGCAGAAAAATGCTGAACTCAGCCACCAAGCAGATCACGATATCCTCACGGGTTTGCCCAACCGCAAACTTTTTTATGAACGATTGAACCAATCTTTAGAAAAAGCATTAATTAATCATGAATTGGTAGCTTTATTATTTTTAGATTTAGATGGATTTAAGTTAATTAATGATACCCTCGGACACAGTATTGGTGATTTGCTCTTAAAAGCAGTTTCCGAACGCCTAAAATGCTGTTTGCGAAGCAGTGATACGATCTCGCGCTTGGGTGGCGATGAGTTCACAGTCATTTTGACTACAATTCCAACTCGCGAGGAAGCTGCTAAAGTAGCTGAAAAAATCTGCGACGCAATTAAGCAACCTTTTATATTACAAGAACATACAGTTTCTGTAACTACAAGTATTGGTATTAGTTTGTATCCTGTTGATACTCAAGATCGAGATGTTTTGGTGAACAATGCCGATGCTGCAATGTATCGTTCTAAGAAATCTGGTAAAAATCAATATCAGTTTGGCTGAATTATAGTCGAAGGAAGAAGGCTCTTCGACGGAGTTTATCCTGAACGTAGTCGAAGGGCTCAGGGTACGAGAAGGAAGAAGGAAGAGGAAGTCAACATTCAATACTGCGCTACTTGGTAAGATACCTGATGACACTCTCTACTGGGGATTACACCCACTGGAGGCAACAGCCCAGAGTATTTTTACTAATCATGAAACTTATTGAAACAATTATACGTCCAGGTGCAATGCCATATTAAATTTTTCCAAAATCAAGATCCGATTCAAAATTAAAGTAGCCAACAAAGCCTGTATTTCAAAGGGTTTCAGTAGTTTCATGAAGTTTCATTAAAAAAATATAAAAATCTCAGTAAATTTACGCAACTTTTGGAATATAATAGTTGTCAGGGAATTGCATCTACGGAAAAAAACATCATGCGTACTTTAACTCATCTGACAATAATGGCAACGCTGGCTACCTGCCTGCAATTGAGTATCGGCAGCGCAGCGCTTGCTGCGACACAAGTCAGCAACTCGACTAGCAACTTAACAGAAGGTCGAGCGACCTGGACAAATTCAAATAACTCCAGATTTGACGATTACTCAAAATACGAACCAGACCCGAATGGGAACCCGAAAAGTGACGGTACGGGCACGCGCTAACACAATCTTTTTAATTTGCCGATCGCCAAAATTCAACACAAGCGAATATTATCGATGCGCGTACTCTTGAACCACAAAAACCGGATAACTTAACCCCGGCTGATTCTGCTTTTTGATGCGAATTAGGCGATCGATCAGCGAATCAATCTTTTTTAATCATCGGTATGATGAGAAAATATCATGCGATCAATTTCTGGGCGGTGGCGATCGTAATAACGCCAAGCATTCTCTAAATCGCGATCGTCCAAAACTGGATAATTCCGAAGTAACTCAGCCTCACCAGCCCCCTGTTGATGAAGCGAAACCAGTGTCCAAACAGGAATGCGGGTGTTGCGAATCCGGGCATTTCCTCCACAGACTCCAGGCGTACTCTGAATCACCCTAGCTGAGAGTCTTTCTTGGAACAACAAACTCTCTTCAGGTGTCAGCGACTCAATGACTTGAATTAAGGAGTCAACCAACTGAATGTTCATAGCTGGTAATTTACGAAATATAGAATAGCGATGGATAGTTCCATTATATCCAAAATAACTAACCCGGATTGAAGATAATAGTAGATCTCTCCCAATTGTTATTTTGAATTAAAGTGTGCCTGCACCAATCCACATCAGCAAGTGGATAGTCAAGTCGGTAATGTCCGCCTCGACTTTCAGTCCGAAAAGCCGCACTTTTCAAAATTAAATAACCAATATCCAATAAATTATAAACTTCCCCCCAATTTCGCAAAAGCAGGGTGGTATCATCATCCGCAGGCGAGAAATCAATGATTTTTCCAGGCCGGAATTTCAGCAAAGTTTGACTTAAAGGCAAAGAGATGAATTCTTGTCGCCAAATTTCGATGCAGGCGATCGCACTTTCTAAATCTCTCTGTCCGCGACAAATTCCTGCACTTTGCCACACCAATTGTGGTAGTTCAAAGCGCAATTTTTCGATCGCCACCATTTCCCAAACACCGATCGACTTTGCGACTCTTTCCACATCAGGCTGGGGAGGAGAAGGATTGCCTTCTAGCTTCAAATGTGCCATCTGTGAGCCAAAAACCAGACATTCCAGCAGCGAATTACTGGCTAAGCGGTTGGCACCATGTACTCCCGTGCTGGCAGTTTCTCCCACGGCGTACAAGCCCGGAATCGAAGTTTGGTTGAACTGATCGGCGACAATCCCTCCCATCCAGTAATGAGCTGCGGGTGTCACTGGTACTGGTTCGGAGAATATGTCAACTCCCCAATTAGCGCACACTTGGATGATATTCGGAAACCTGTAGCGAAGTCGATCGACTGCGATCGGGCGCAAATCCAGCCACACATGAGGTTCCCCAGTCTTCTGCAAGTGGCGGAAAATCGCGCGACTGACAACATCCCTAGGTGCTAGTTCCCCGTTTGGGTGATAGTCAAAAGCAAACCGATATCCTTTGCTGTCAACCAAATGAGCACCTTCTCCCCGCACGGCTTCGCTAATCAGAAACCGAGGCGCGCCCACTTTACTGAGGGCTGTAGGGTGAAACTGCACAAATTCTAAATCTCGTAACAGGGCTCCGGCGCGCCAACCAATTGCCACCCCATCTCCCGTACTTACAGATGGGTTAGTGGTTTGCGAAAATACCTGTCCACCGCCGCCTGTGGCGAGTACCACTGCCTCCGCGTACAAGTATTTGACAGTCGAGCCACAAATTGCGCTAATGCCCTGACAGCGACCTGTTTCTGGGTGTAACCACAGACTGAGTGCAAAAGCTGGAGAGATTAATTGAATATTTTTGCGGCTTAAAACCTTTGCGGTGAGTGTACTCACTACCGCTTTGCCGGTGGTGTCGGCGGAGTGGAGCACGCGGCGACGGGAGTGGGCGGCTTCTAGGGTGAGTGCTAAATCTGTTCCGGTGCGATCGAATGCAACACCCATTTTTACCAAAGCATCAATACACTCAGGCGCTTCTTCTACTAAAAATTTCACAGCTTCCCAGTCGCAAAGACCAGCCCCCGCCACGAGTGTATCCTGAACGTGTAGTGCCGCAGAATCTTCAGGGGCGATCGCCGCCGCAATCCCTCCTTGGGCCCAATCGCTAGCAGAAACAGGCAGAGTATTTTTATTGATCAAGCCCACCTGCAAGTGTTCTGGGAGGCAAAGTGCCGTGTACAAACCGGCAGCCCCAGCACCTACAACCAATACGTCAAATTTGTCAGTCATATACCAGAAGGAAGTTCGGCAACGGATTATGTAACGGATGTAACGGATGTAACAGATTTCAGGAAGTTCGGCAACGGATTATGTAACGGATTTAACGGATGTAACTCACATCTTGCACCAATGTCAGCAACGGGCTAGAAGCCCGTTCCACAAAGAGTGAATTTTCTTGTGGGATGGGCATCCTGCCCGTCCATAAAAGGCTAATTGAAAATGGTGCAAGATCTCAGATGTAACAGATGTCAGGAAGAAGGAATAAAATAAATCAAAGGCAGAATTCATCAGCATCCAGAAAAAGATCTTTTCTTTTTGCCGAATGCCTTCTGCCTTCTGCCGAATGCCGATCGATAAGAGCAACTACTATCTAGTCGTAGAGACCATTATTCAACCTGGTGTCTCCTTCAATAAAGACGGATTCAACATCAGTCACCGTGAATTTGTCCATGTTGGCTTGCAACAAGGTTTTCTGAGCTTCTGTCAAGTTGGAAATGTTGAGTACGTCCTCAATTTTTTCGTAAGGAGCATTCTTAATAATTAGTCCAGCCAAAGTGGGATACAACCCTCGATACTCCCGAAAGTCCCGAACGGCGCTGTTGTTCAAATCAAGTTTTTTGCCGTATTCTGTGGCTAGCTTTTCGTCGGCGCGATTGGTTCTAGACGGCGCTTCAACGGCTATGAGTGAGGATGATGGCAATACAAAACGGCTCAAAGAAGCCGCGATCGCACTTTGTTCTCCAGCCCACGCAAAACAGCCGAGCACTAAGCCCAATACTGCCAATAGACGACCCAATCGTTTCATGAAGTTATGTCTCCCTTTAATACACAGCATTTATTATGTAGAGATTACCATTTTGCTTATACAGTTTTCGTAAGAAATCGGCAACTAGGTACTAACTAAGTATCATTACTTGAACTCTTGCCACTGGATTTCAAAAAAGTGTTCAAGTCAGCATAGTTACTGCTATAAGTCACAGTCGGAGTGTCGTAACCTTTCAAATCAACGACGTGCTGCTCGAAAGCGTTGTCAGCCCCCAATTTTGCCAGGTATTTGTAGGTAGTTTCTCCTACAGCGATGTCTTTACCGAGTTGCTTAGTGCAAGATTCTAAGCGGAAAGCTGCATTCACAGTATCTCCCAAGGCTGTGTAGTCCGATCGATCGCTGCTACCAGAATTTCCAACCATTGCATAACCAGTATTAATTCCTGCACCGACTCGCAAGGGAAAAGGTAGGGGGTATTTACTGCTGAGTTCGTCCGTGGCCTGGTGCAGTTGGCTCAAAGCTTGACAAATCCGCATCATTTCCTCATTACTAACACTGTCAGTTTTGTGAAACCAGACGGCCATGATTGCATCGCCGATGTACTTGTCCACCCAACTGCCGTGTTTGCGAATGATCTGTCCTGAAGAGCGAAACCAACTACCAATGACTTCCGAGAGGAGAGTTTCGTCTAGCTGTCTAGTCAAAACGGTAAAGTCTCGGATGTCCATTACCATGACACTGATCAGGCTGCGAACCGTCAAAGTTGCCGTAAAGTCTTCGGAGTCTGTGTCATGTGTCTGTTCAAGCTGACGCACAGCGCTTGGGTTGTAGAAGTCCAATTCGGTTTGGCCAAACATGAGCCGATCGCCATTTTTCAGAGTTACAGGAATACTTACCCGTCGCCCATTGACAAAAGTACCATTGCGGCTTCCCAAGTCGATCAGGTAGAATTCTCCAGTTTCCATTTGCTGTAACATCGCGTGATTGCGGGAAATCCAGCGATCGATTAACACAAAATTATTGTCATCACTCCGCCCCACTGTCCAGCAATTGCTGCCAGCCAACGGCAAGTAGCGATTGCCGCCTTCTGTGCGAAGTACCATATGTGGGTTCGTTTGCAAAATCACCACAGTCTCAGAAACGACATCAATTCGACCGATTTCAAGTTTTACACTTTAGATTTTAGATTGACCGGGGGCTCATAACTGATAGTTTTTCAGAAAAACACAAATCGGTCGTTCTAAAATTTCAGATTGCTTAGTCGATTTTTAATGCACCGTGTTTATATAGTATGACCGAATTTGATGGGAGTTACAAGCGATCTTATCCATTTGATGACCAACCAATATACCATACACCAAGAGATATTCTACTAGAAACTTGAAATTTTTATGCTGTCAAAAAGAATTTTACCTTGTCTGGATGTGAAAGCTGGCCGGGTGGTCAAAGGTGTCAATTTTGTCAACCTTCTGGATGCTGGTGATCCGGTAGAAATGGCTCAGGTTTATAATGATGCGGGGGCTGATGAGTTGGTGTTTCTGGATATTACGGCGACTCACGAAGACCGGGATATTATGATTGATGTGGTGTACCGGACTGCCGATCGCGTTTTTATCCCTTTGACAGTCGGTGGCGGTATTCAATCCTTAGATACGATTAGAAGTTTGTTGAGGGCTGGTGCCGATAAGGTGAGTATTAATTCAGCGGCAGTGCGCGATCCAAGTTTGATCGACAAAGCGAGCGATCGATTTGGCAATCAGTGTATTGTAGTGGCGATCGATGCTCGCAAACGCCAAGACGCAGATAATCCTGGCTGGGATGTGTATGTGCGGGGAGGACGAGAAAATACGGGCAAAGATGCGATCGCCTGGGCCAAAGAAGCTGAACAGCGTGGCGCAGGCGAACTGCTGGTGACAAGCATGGACTCTGACGGCACTCAAGCGGGCTATGACTTGGCATTAACCCGAAGTATTGCTGAAATGGTGGAAATTCCGGTGATTGCTTCTGGTGGCGCAGGCAACTGCCACCACATCTACGAAGCCGTGACTGAAGGTAAAGCGGAAGCTGCACTACTGGCTTCGTTGCTGCATTTCGGGCAGTTAAGTGTCGGGGAAATTAAGACTTATCTGGCAAAATGCCAAATTCCCGTGCGGCAACAGTAGTCATCTCAAATCCGGTGGTATCGGAATTGATATTACCGGAAATCAGGAGACGGCAGTGCCGTTTCCCTACAATATTATTTTGGGTAGGGAAACGGCATTGCCGTGTCCTCCTCAAAGCTCACAATCAGGAGACGGCAATGCCGTCTCCTCCTCAAAGCTCACTCACAATCAGGAGACGGCAGTGCCGTTTCCCTACAATATTATTTTGGGGTAGGGAAACGGCATTGCCGTGTCCTCCTCAAAGCTGGTATTGGGTATAAATATTCCCTGAGAATGATTTCAAGCCATAGCTTTTGAAGCAATATGTATATTAGCTCGATTTGAAAGACACCAAGTGCTAAATGCTATTGCTTGTATCAGAATTGAGCTAAAGATTGTGTTGGATTTGATTGATTTTTAAACTGTCCACAATCTGCTTGATCAAAAATTCTACTAAAAACGGAGAGATTTTCTATGTCTTTTATCAATTTTAACCTACCTATCAGCCGTTTAGTGCGCTCTTTGATAACAGTTTGTTTTTGTGCCTTGATGTTTGTTTCTAGTGCTCTTCCAGCTTTTGCCGTTACCAGCAGCCCTACAAAAGGTACAGACCAACTTTTGGGGATTGAGAAAGAAGCTCAAAAAGCAGTTTTGAAAGATCCTATGTCTATGGAAGAAACTCAGAAAAAAGCCAACGAAGGAATTAATGAAGTTCAGGGAGCTGCTGACAGCGAGAAGATGAAAAATCCTTCTAATACAAGGGCTACGTCCTTTGAACAACAAGTCAAAAAGGCTGTGGGCAAGATCAAAGATTAACTTACAGCACTTTTCAGGTATGTAGGTACGAGCTTCTGTAGGGACACGGCACTGCCGTGTCCCTACGGTAATTTCTATTAGATGCCCGACTTATTTAAGAAGTCGGGCATTTGGGTATCTGGATTAAATCGAATAAAAAAGCGGGAAAGATTTGGCATCTTTCGGCTTGACAAAGACTCTTTGTTGTGGTTGTAATTCCAGTTGATCAAACTTTTCTCGTGTCAAATTAGCATTCAAAACTTGACCATCATCCAAGGTCAATTCTACCTGAATTTCCCATCCCAAATGAATCAATCTACTGATTCTGGCAGGTACTGTGGCGCTACTTTCTGTAGTTTCAATTACGACATCATGAGGTCGCAAAAAAGTCTCTGGGTTGGGTGAGTCAAAGCCGTTGTCTTGAAATATTCTAGAAGTGCTGGGTAAGACGTTGACTGGGCCAATAAAACTCATGACGAAAGCACTCGCTGGATGGTCGTAAATTTCGGCGGGTGTGCCTACTTGTTCGATTTTACCTTTGTTCATTACTGTAATGCGATCGGCAACTTCCATTGCTTCTTCTTGGTCGTGGGTGACAAAGACTGTGGTAACGTGTACCTCGTCGTGCAGTCGCCGCAACCAAGCACGCAAGTCTTTGCGAACTTTGGCATCAAGAGCTCCAAAAGGTTCGTCTAATAGCAGCACTCTTGGTTCGACAGCTAAAGCTCTAGCGAGGGCTACTCGCTGGCGTTGGCCTCCTGACAGTTGTGATGGGTATCGATCGCCCAATCCGGCCAATTGCACCAAATTCAACAATTCTTCTACCCGTGATTTGATTTTCGCAGGTGGGGTTTTCTGAATTTCTAACCCGAAACCGATATTTTTCCGCACACTCATGTGCTTGAATAGCGCGTAGTGCTGAAACACAAACCCAATTTTACGGTCTTGGACGCTGGTATTTGTGGCGTCTTGGCCTGTTAGCCAGATTTTGCCGGAGTCGGGCATTTCTAAACCGGCAATCAGTCGCAGCAGCGTAGACTTGCCGGAACCGGACGGGCCCAGCAATGCGACTAAGGAACCGGATTCAATTTCTAAGCTGACTCGATCGAGTGCTTGGAAACTGCCAAACTGTTTTGATACGTTTTCGACAACTATCATGTACTTACCATTTATCAATACTTCTAGCCATTACACTCTTACTTTCTAGATAAATTCTAGTTATTTAATGTATTTATGCCGTTTCAGACGTTGAGAGCGCTTGGCCACGAACCTTCAATTTCTAGTGATTTTCTAGCAGCCACCATGCAGACTGATTCTACCATCATCACCCATCCCCCCATTGAGGGGGCATAAACTAGACTTCAGTTAACGCCTTGTTTGTGGCTCAAATATCAGGAAATGATACCGATGTATCAATACCCAGATAATGCCGCTGAATCACTTCGACACTGTTTCCGCAGGCTGTAGCCAGTAAAAGTAAATTTGCACCGCCGTGTGCCATTAAAGTAATGAAAGTATGACGGGTATGGTAAGGAGAAAGATAACAAGATATAGCGCCATGATTTACCAACTCGGTTACAACGCCCGGATAAGTATATTTCTTGTTCGGATGATTCAACTCGTATGTATTCCATAGCTTACCGACCTGACCAACGCCCCACGGCTTACCATTTTGCTGTACAAAAATGCGATCGGTAGGATTGGCATTTTTGGGTTTGATTTTTAACAACAAATTTTCAAGTTTTGGGTATGACTTGAAAATTCTAGTCTCACCCGTTTTTGGAACTTGTGTGTTTTTCAATCGAGCATTGTAAGATTTGTTAAATCGAATACAATTTTTTTCCCGTCCCAAAAAGACATCTTTCCACTCTATCGCAAATGCCTCACCACTGCGACATCCGGTTAGAAACAAGAACTCAATTAGTGGCGCGGCTTGACGAGCATTTGGGCGATTGGATTCATAGAATGCCTTGATGATAATATCTCGTTCCTCTTTAGTAAAAGCGCGTCGGTCGCGTTCACTTAAATCGCTTTCTGTATCTTCTGAATCAAACCAACGTATCGAATTACCATCGACATCGGTAAGGGGCTTATATTTATCTGTCTTATTGACAGTAGTGACAGAGTTAATTCCTTGGAAAGGATTAATCGCTAGCTTGGTCTTGCCTGCCGATTGCTGCAATAAAAACGCCTCTGAGAGGGCGGAAATTATTGCACGTTTTGTCGTATTGCAGCAAGTCAATATTGACAATTTATCGCCTAATCCCTTACTTAAGCGTTCATCCCATAACGGATTATCCGACGCTAGGTATTTACCTTTTTTCTTATCGTACACCAAACCTTTGATAGAATTAGTGTATGTAATTCGATAAAGAAGATTGAAAGTAGTAGGTTGCAATTGGGGTTTTTTCCATTCCAAGTAATTCTCCCACATAGTCCCTACGGTAATTTCGGCCTCGGCTGACATCGTACCGGGTAGCTGTACGATGTCAGCCAATTTAGCGTATTTATTGACAATTATGCCCATAGGAAGTTCGGCAGCGGATTATATAACGGATTTAACGGATGGATATTGACGCAAGAGGTTTGAGGCAAGAGCTTTAAGCCAACTGGCATGAGTGAAAAATGTTAATCTCCGGTTTTGAGGTCGGGGATTAGTAGTTTTATAGCACGATCGCACATTGGTTTGTTAATTCTAGGGTTTTCGCGATCGGTCGATCGCAAAAATTACCAAACTTATTCCAGTAACCCAGCCTTGAGAAATCATCAAAGTTACACCTCGTCAACAAAATACACAATTCTTGACTACCAAAGTTGCCATTTGGTATTACAATGCAGCAAAAGTTAAAGCGTTTTTTAGATTTCAAGGGCTGAGGGGTAAAAGAAAATGGGAAATGTTGGACGTGTGCCTGTAGGGATTATCGGCGCTTCAGGGTACGGCGGCGTGCAACTTGTGCGATTGCTAGCGGATCATCCAGCGGCCGAAGTCGTGTATTTGGGCGGGGATAGCAGTGCGGGAAAACCTTATTCCAGCCTGTATCCGCATTTGACTAACTGCGTTGATTTGACTGTCGAGGCGATCGACTTGGAAAAAATAGCGGCAAAATGTGAAGTTGTATTTCTGTCGCTACCGAACGGTTTGGCTTACCAAATGGCACCGACGCTGATCGAAAAAGGCTGTAAAGTCTTGGATTTGTCGGCTGACTACAGGTTTGAAAATCTCGATACTTATAAAGCTTGGTACGGTGGTGATCGATCGGACTCCGCTTTAGCAGCCACCGCTGTTTACGGTTTGCCAGAATTGTATCGCGATCGCATTAAAGATGCTCAATTAGTCGGTTGTGCAGGTTGCTATGTCACCGCTAGTTTATTAGCCTTAGCACCTTTGCTCAAACAAGGTATCATCGTTCCAGAAACAGCAATTATCGACGCTAAATCAGGATCTTCGGGAGGAGGCCGCAAAGGCGAAATTAATCTATTATTGGCAGAAGCTGATAATTCTATAGGTGCTTATGGTGTTGGCCGCCACCGCCACACCCCGGAAATTGAGCAAGTTTGCAGCGATTTAGCCGGACAAGATATTAAAGTCCAATTTACTCCTCACCTGATGCCGATGGTGCGGGGGATTCTGGCAACAGTTTACGCAAATTTGCGCGATCCGGGATTAGTACGGGAAGATTTAATCACTATTTTCACTGCTTTTTACCGCAATTCTCCTTTAGTAAAAGTCTTGCCGGCTGGGGTTTATCCGCAGTCAAAATGGGCTTGTGGCACGAATCTTTGTTACATCGGGGTGGAAGTAGATCCGCGTACTGACAGGGTAATTGTGATGTCGGCGATCGATAATCTAATTAAAGGTCAAGCCGGACAAGGCATCCAGTGCATGAACTTGATGATGGGTTGGGAAGAAACTTTGGGTTTACCTAAATTGGCTTTCTATCCTTAATTAGGCATTGGGTATTGGGTATTGGTAATTGGTAATTGGGTGGGGGCGGGTTTACGAGATGATTGGTTTTAGGCAATTATTGTTGGTGAACCCGCCCCTACAGGATCTGAATTCCCGATTACCGATTACCCATTCCCAATTACCTATTATCCAGTGTTATTTTGGCCCGTAACCGATCGCACCAGCATAAATTGCCCGATCGCCCAATTGCTCCTCAATCCGCAACAAACGGTTGTATTTAGCCACCCGTTCACTACGACAAAGCGAACCAGTCTTGATTTGACCAGCGCGAGTCGCTACAGCTAAATCCGCGATCGTGGTATCCTCAGTTTCACCAGAACGGTGGCTGATGACCGATCGATAACTATTACGTTTACCAAGGTCGATCGTATCCAAAGTTTCCGTCAAAGAACCAATTTGATTCAGCTTAATCAAAATCGAATTACTAGCTTTCAAATCAATCCCTTTTTGCAGCCGTGTGCGATTGGTAACAAACAAATCGTCACCCACCAATTGAACTTTGCTACCCATTTTCTGAGTCAGCGCTACCCAACTATCCCAATCGTCTTCGTGCAAACCATCTTCAATCGAAACGATCGGATACTGACTCACCAAACCATCCAAATAATCGATTAATTCTGCCGGCGAATGAGCAACACCGTCATAGGTGTACTTCCCATCTTTGTAAAACTCGCTAGCAGCAACATCCAAAGCCAAAGCAACTTCTTCACCCGGTTTATAACCAGCTTTTTCAATTGCCATCATCAACAAATCCAAAGCTTCCTGATTAGATCCTAAATTAGGAGCAAAACCGCCTTCATCACCAACACCAGTCAGCAAATTTTTATCTTTCAAGACTTTTGCCAAACTAGCAAATACTTCCGCACCCCAGCGCAAAGCTTCCTTAAAAGATGGTGCTCCCACAGGTACAATCATAAACTCTTGAATGTCTACATTGTTGTCTGCGTGGGAACCGCCGTTGATCACATTCATCAGAGGCACTGGCAGAACGTTCGCCAAAGTGCCGCCCAAGTAGCGGTAAAGGGGGAGTCCTAAAGTCTCGGCCGCCGCCTTTGCTGTGGCTAAGGAGACTCCCAGAATGGCATTTGCGCCCAGGTTGGATTTATTTGGGGAACCGTCCAAGTCAATCATGGTTTGGTCTACCAGTGCTTGGTCGATCGCATCTAGATTCATCAAAGCAGGCGCAATTTTGTGTTCAACGTTAGCGACAGCTTTCAGGACGCCTTTCCCACCGTAACGTTTTTTGTCGTCATCGCGGAGCTCATGGGCTTCAAAGGAGCCTGTAGACGCGCCGCTGGGGACTTGGGCGAGTCCGACAACACCGTTGGCTAGGTAAACTTCCGCTTCAATGGTGGGGCGGCCACGGGAGTCAAGAATTTCTCTGGCCTGAATAGATTCGATCGCAGTATCTAGCATATTAACGATTCCTGACTTAACTCAAGGTTCCATGACAATTGGCATTCAGTTGGTGCTTGGTCACTGAATGCCGATCGCTAATAGATTACGCTATCCCCAGAATTATTGCTTCATAATTCAAAATATTTGCGGATTTGGGCGATCCTCTTCGTTGGCGCAGCCCCCGTAGGGGCGGGCTTCGCCAACGGCTTGGTGTCAATAAGTTAGGCTTGTTGCCAGATGATCTTGAGCAGTTTCGACGCTAATTTGATAATTATAACCGCAGATTCACCTAGATTTCTTAATTGGAACCTTTGTTAGAATCAGAATGTCAACAAACTCAATCAAAACAGGAGAAACCTAGAATGTTAGAAACAAATCTCGGAGAAATTAGAGCCTTAGCCGAAAATTCCGACCCAATTATTCCCGATCCCCCAAACATCAGATTACTAACTGCACCATTAAATCCCGGTAGCGATCCCAACTTTTTTGATCTCACTCCTGATAACGATGTAGTTCAATTAGCCAACGGAATTCTCCGCAACACTCCCGGAGGCTTGCGTGCTTTGAATGGCAACGATTTTGTGCGAGGTTCTGGTGGTGCCGAACTCATAAACGGTAACAGCGGCAGAGATACTTTAATCGGAGGTTGTGGTAGTGATGCTATTCGCGGCGGTCAAGATTCCGACATCATTTACGGAGAATGCGGCAGCGATTTACTCAGTGGAAATCAAGGTAATGACCTAGCTTACGGAGGTACGGGAAATGACTTTATTCGCGGTGGTCAAGGCAATGATGATTTAGTAGGAGATAGTGGCAATGATACTCTGATTGGTGATGCTGGAATTGACAAACTTTGGGGAGGATCAGGTGCAGATTTGTTTGTAATTAGAAGAGAAGCAGGAGCAACTTCGACAGAATTTGGTTCTGAACAACCTCGTCCAGTTGGAACTTTTCCTTCTAATGCAGAACAAGTGCCAGCAGATTTTATTCTCGATTACAATCCCGCCCAAGGAGATGTAATTGGATTGGCGGGAGGATTGACACGGAATGATATTATTTTGACGGAAAGGTTTGCAACAATTGGTGATGCCAGAAGTTACGATAGCAGCGGGCCGATTCCTCCAGGAAGCATCATAACTACTGAGTTTAGATTTTTAAACATTAAAGCGACGGTGATTCGGGAAGCTAGTACCGGCAATATCTTGGGTTTGGTCAAAGATGTTTCGCCCAGTCAACTTCAGTTTACCTCTGTGTCTGATAGTGCGATCGCCCTTGGGTAGTGATGCGTAGGCAGCGGAGGACACGGCAATGCCGTTTCCCTACGATAATTTTGGGGTAGGGAAACGGCATTGCCGTGTCCTCTGTCGGGCCCTTACGATCCCGCGAAGAAATCGATCGCATTATAGTTTCTCATCAAACCGAATAGTAGAATAGTAGATAGCTAAAACAGGAAGTTTAGACATGGGACTGAATGAGTATTTTGATTTCTTAGCAGCGGATGATATTCGCATTAAAGGACATCGCATCGGGATTGAGACAGTGCTGTATGAGTATTTGTATCGGGAACGCACCGCCGAAGAAATTCAGCAACTCTATCCCTCTCTAACTTTGGCAGAAGTTTACACAACTATTTTGTATTATTTGCTGAACAATGAATCAGTAAGTCGATATATACAAGATTGGTTGGAATGGTCGCATCAGCAGCGAAAAATGCAAGCAGCAAATCCCCATCCGGCAACAGAAAGGTTGCGAAAATTGAAAGCTGAACGGGAAAGACAAACTGCAATCCAGGGTGCTTAAGGAATGGCGCTTAAATATTTGATGGATGAGAATGTTACGCCCATTTATGCCACACAGCTTCGGCGGAAACGCCCTGATTTAGTAGTTTGGTCAGTGGGCGACATTGGTACACCTCCGAAAAGTACACTCGATCCGGAGATTTTGATTTGGTGTGAGGATAATGGTTTTATTTTAGTGACAAACAACCGCAAGTCAATGCCCGTCCATCTGGCAGATAATATGGCTGAAGGCAGACATATTCCAGGAATTTTCGTTTTGAACTCAGATTTAAGTATTGGGCAAAATATTGAGGAATTGATTTTGATTGCTGATGGTTCATTCGATGATGAATACCAAGATCAGATTGTCCATCTCCCATTAACATAAACAGGACTGATGCTCGGGTGGCCAGAAACCGGGTTTTTGCTGAATTCCTCGTGACTAGGCTCTGCCTGGGAACGCATTTCACTCTTGCTCTGCCTCCCGATTCGTGACATAAATCCAGCAAACATTAAGATTGCCAAAAATCCGCCACATCATATCCCATATCCCGAAGCATTTGCCGCAACAAAGGCAAACTCAAACCAATCACATTTGTGTGACAGCCTTCGATTTTTTCCACAAAAAAACCACCTTTACCTTCCAGTGCAAAACAGCCAGCACAGGCGAGAGGTTCCCCCGTAGCAACGTAAGCAGCAATTTGACGCGAGGTAACTTCGGCAAAATAAACTTTTGTAACTTGACAACGAACGATCGATCGATCCATTGCTTCATTGAGGTTATCAAATTTGGTATCAATTAAAGCATGACCCGTATAGAGTTCGCCAACTTTACCGCGCATTTGCTGCCAGCGAGAAATTGCCTCTTCCGCATCTTTTGGCTTCCCGTGAATTTCTCCATCAATCACCAAAATTGAATCACATCCCAAAACTAAACAGGCTTTGGGATTGGGAATTTGGGGGTGAGAATTAGCCCGCAAAAACTCAGCTACAGCATCAGCTTTTCCCTCTGCTAAAACCTGCACTAATTTAGTAGCATCTCTCATTTGTATTTGCCCTTCATCAAAATCGCTGGGGCAAATAACAACTTTAATGCCAGCATTTTGTAACAGTTTGTGGCGCGCTGGGGAAGCTGATGCTAAGACAAAAGTTGGAGTCTTCATAAGTTAAGAAGTTAGTTGACAGTTGTTATTGGTTATTAGTTATTGGTTATTATGGTGCATTTCATTTTTGCAAATATATTGGTAGGGGCGAAGCATTTCGGCATTAAATCTCTGGTTCTCACTAATAAATTGTCTGCCGAAATGCTTCGCCCTTGCAAAATAGAAATGCACCCGGTTATTAGTTATTTATTTTGCCAATGCCCAATGCCCAATGCCCAATTCCCCATTCCCTAATAAACAGAAAAAGACTTAACGACCTTTTCAAAAGCTTCTTTCACCTTCGGCCAACGTTCTTCAGTAGTGGAAATGTTGAGTGTAAAAAGCTTGCCACGACTGACGGCTACGCTCGCTAAGTTATGTCGTTGTTGGTTTGGGAGCTTGACAGCGTATTCTAAAAGGTAGTAGTTTTTCGATCGCGATTCACGAGATTCAGCATTGACTAACTCAGCTTCGCGGCCGGAATCTGGCGGGGCGATCGCATTTTTGCTAAG
>JAYTZD010000484.1:0-1270 GCA_043742065.1 Oscillatoriales bacterium | reverse complement strand
GTTTAGCCTTGGGAATCGGTCAGGCAATTGACACCAGTGTAGTTATTTTAGAAAATATTGTAGTCGGTCTAGACAGCAACCCTCATTTAAAAAAAGGCAGAATCAAAGATCGAAAAGAACGCACCATCGAAGAGTCGGTAATGCGGAGTCAAGAAGTCGAATCAGCAATGGTTGCCTCCACAGCAGCCAACTTAGTATCAGTGTTACCATTTTTGCTAATTGGCGGCTTCTTTTCGTTGCTATTTAGCGAATTAATTTTAACAATTAGCTTTGCAGTAGCAGCATCCCTGGTAGTAGCTTTAACTATAGTGCCGATGCTGACTTCTCGCTTGATGGGAATCTCTTATTCCAGCGGTATCAGTGAGTTTGGGCCGATCAAACATTTCAACCGTGGCTTTGAAAATGCTACGCGCGCCTACGGTTCGATGCTGTCAAAAGTGCTAGGTTTGCGGTTAATGATCATTGTAGTCGCTTTCGTGATTTTAGGTGGTGGCACTTGGGTGATGGCAGGTCAAATCCCCCAAGAAATCTTGCCTAAAGTTAATACAAGTCAAGCGCGATTATTTGCTTTGTTTCCTCCGGGGACTAACTTGGAAACCAATCAAAAAGTAGTTGCAGCCGCCGATAAACTGCTGCTGGCACAGCCAGAAACCGAGTACACTTTAACTACAGCGGGAGGGCTGCTGTTCGGCAACAATACGATCGAGAATTTGCTCAGAGGAAGCAGTACGATTACCCTAAAAAAAGGTACGAATACGATCGCCTTTACTGAAAGACTGACTGAGGAATTAAAGAAAATAGACGTTCCGAAGGGGACTCGCCTGCGCTTGGTTCCAGAAGGGATTAGAGGTTTAGTTTTAACCAATTCTCCAGTCAGAGGCGGCGAAATTGATGTCATAATTCAAGGCCCAAATGAACAAGTATTGCAAGCAGCAGGCCGTCAGATATTAAAAGAGTTAGATGAGAAGGTAAAATTAGCGCGGTTTCGGCCGGATGGAGACGCGCCACAGTCGGAAGTGCAAATTCGTCCAGACTGGGAAAGGGCTGCTTTGTACGGGCTGAGTGCCCAAGACATTGGGGAGACAGTTCAAACGGCAATTGAAGGTGCTGTTCCGACTCAATTGCAGCGGGGCAACCGCTTGGTAGACGTGCGCGTGCAGTTCGATCGCACTTCTGTGAAATCTATCGCCCAACTCGGACAAATTCCCCTATCTGGCAATAATAGCATCGTCCGTTTAAGCGATGTGGCAAAAATTGCGATCGGCAAAGC
>JAYTZD010000483.1:0-11244 GCA_043742065.1 Oscillatoriales bacterium | reverse complement strand
AGGGGGTTAACGATGAATGTCTGGAGTTTGAGGTTTGACGCGCTGACAATCATTGTGACGGGAGCATTAACCGTGACGGCCATTGTCAGCCAACAATATGTTGCCTATGCCAAAACAGCCCAAGAAGTCGCCCAGCTAGCGATGTTCACAACTGTGGAAGTCAACAACACGATGGGTTTTTCGGGTAGCGGATCGGGAGTAATTATTGCCAAACAGGGTAATATTTACACTGTTCTGACGGCTAATCATGTGGTGGCAAGCCTCGCCCAAGAATACAGTATTCGTACTCATTTAGAAAAAAATTATACTGCTATCAGAATACAGAGACTCCCGAAAAATGACCGGGATATAGATTTGGCTTTGATACAGTTTCAAAGCCGAGATCCGTATCCAGTGGCACCAATGGGCCAGTCTGAACGTGCTGTTGTCGGTTCTACCATTTACGTTGCTGGCTATCCACTGCCGATCGCCTCTGGATATGAAAGAAAACTAGAGTTTACTGCTGGTATTATCTCTTCTCGGCTCGATCGGGCATCATCAGGTTATAGACTGCGCTATCAAGCTGTGACCAGACGAGGCATGAGTGGCGGGCCTGTATTTGATGATGATGGCAAAATTGTCGGAATTCACGGTCAAGGCGATTCTATTGGCACTGTGACTAGCCAGTGGAACGGTCAAAGTGAGGAGATCAAAACGGGGTTGAATGCAGCAATCCCGATCGATGCTTTCATGGCATTGCTATCACAAAATAAGCGTAACACCTTTGATATTCTCAGCAATCTTTCGATCAGTCGCAGCTCTACTCAAAGCCAACCAAATCTAGGTTCAGGAGGATTTGTGTGCGATACCTCAACGGGGGAACCGGTGACTGTGTATCAAAATCCACAAGGATTCAGAGAGCCTTGGATTCGCTGGAATTCTAATTTTTTTGCTAGTGCTGGCTATGATCCTTTGACCCGCTGCCGACAAGTGACTCAGCGCCTAGACAATTATAACCGCAATCAACAGCTAAATTATGTCACTGTCGGTGTGGTAAATAACCAGAAAGCAATTTGTACGACTAGCCGCGTTAATGGGCCATGTGAAGGTTTGATCTATACACTGCGGCGCGATCAAGATCCGGTTCCTGCACTTAGTAGTTTCTTTGTTTGGCTGGCGAATCAAAAAGCTAAGCCTTCTCTTTATGAAAGCGGTACTATACCTTATCTTGATGTCCGGGAACGGGTGGAACAATTTTAGATTTTAGATTTTAGATTTTAGATTGATGAGTAATATCAATTCCGGTAGCATCGGAATTATTAGTAGCTGAAATTAGGAGACGGCAGTGCCGTGTCCCTACGCCAGATTAATTGTAGGGACACGGCACTGCCGTCTCCTCTATATCATTCCGCTTAATAATTTTTTGGAACACGTAAGCTATAAAATTACTCTTACGTTAATCCAATTCAAATTTTTCAGGTATCAACGCATGACAGCAACTACCACGAAACCAACGTCAGCAACGCCCGCTTTTTGCGAAGGCATTCAGTATTTTTCCGAGACAGTGCCTGGTTTTGAGACTTACGGGAAAACACCTGCGATCGCACATGGCAGCAAATCGATCGCCGATCCAGCCGATCCCGCAGCCGTCTTTCAAACCATGCTAGCAGCAGACGCCCTACGCTACCTGACGCTGCAAGTAACAGCCAGCAAAGCATCGGGACATCCGGGGGGATTTGCTAGCCAAGCCGAGGCTTATGCAGCCTTGGTAATGCTGGGACACAAGAACATTGTCACCGAAGTCGGGCATCACGCCCCTGGATTTTATAGTGCCATGTTTCTCGATCGCTCTTTAGAAGACATGGGCATTGTCAACGTGCAGCAAGTGCGCGATAAATTCCGAGAAAAAGACGGTTTGTTAGGACATCTTTCCGGTTTCATTCCAGGTCTTTTAGCACCAGCCGGTCCGCTCGGACAAGGACAGCATTTTGCCATGTCAGGAGCACTTTTGCACCGCGACAAACTGTTTGCTTTCACAATGGGTGATGGCGGCATGGGTGAACCTTATCCGATGAGCAGCATGGGACATTTTCACACTGCTTATCCGAGCGTTACTAACTTTCTACCAGTGTTAGTTTGGAACGGATATTCCCAGGAACATCATAGCATGGTTTCGACTAAAACCAATGCGGAAATGATTGCTTATTGGCAAGGAAATGGTTTTAAAGAAATCATCTTAATTGACGCTAAGGAATTTGATGATAAAAATCAAACCGGAGATTATGTAGACAGCACTGCTTTTTCGCTAGAACAGCGGATGGCGTTTACCAAAGCTGTTTTACAAGCGGTTGACAAAGCAGCAAAATCTGCTCTCGGCGGCAAATTAACTGTATTTATCATCAAACAGTTGAAAGGTGCAGGTGTTCACGCGCTGGGTGCAAAATCTCACAACCTTTATCCAAAAGATACCCTGGATGCACCACACATTGTCAGTGCTTTGAAGAAGCGGGCTTTGACTGCGGAAGCTTGGCAATTAGTGCGGACAAATGCTGAACGCGCGGGCGGCGGGCCGGCAGCAAAAACTGTGGTAACAGAGTTTGAATTGCCATTGGCGGATTTAGGCGAATTGCCTTTAGAAGAATTTGCGGTTGGTGGAGAAGCGAAGGTTTCGACAACAGCAATGGGACGTTTGGTAGGAAAAGTCGGTGAGCGCGATCGGACTTTTATTGTCACCAATGCTGACGGTAATGAAGCATCAGGAATTGCCAACATCAACCAAGCCCTGAAAATTATTCACCCAACCACAGATGACCTCTACAATCAATCGCCAAATGGTCAAGTTTACGAACCTTTGAGCGAAGATGCTTGTGCAGGTTTAGCCGTAGGTTTGTCGCTATTCGGCGCGCGGAGTTTGTGGTGTTCCTACGAATCTTTTGCCATCAACGGTTTACCAATTTGGCAAACTGTCACCCAAGCAATGGCAGAATTGCGTCGTCCAACTCCAGCTACTGTCACCTTATTTACAGCAGGTGCTTTAGAACAAGGCCGCAATGGTTGGACGCACCAGCGCCCGGAAATTGAAGCTTATTTTGCCGCCATGATGCGGAATGGCAATGTGTTTCCTTTGTTTCCACCCGATGCTAACAGTATTCAAGCTTGCTATGATTGGGCTTTGACTGCGAAAAATAAGGGAATTGTGATTACTGCGAGTAAGTCGCCACTACCAATTCGGACTACTTTTGCCCAGACACGCCAAGGTTTGGAAGATGGTGCGATCGTGTTGCAAGAAATAGCTGGAGATAAGAAAGTTGTATTTGCCGTAATTGGCGATATGAGTTTGATTCCAGCGTTTGAAGCGGCGACAGCTTTGGAAAAATCAGGGATTGGTTCGCGGATTGTTTCTATTATCAATCCTCGCCGTTTGTATCGCCCAACAGATGTTGCTTGGGATACTTGTTCGGCTCCTGACGGTGGCTTTTTGAGCGATGACAAATTTGCCGAAATGTTTGGCGGAGATGCTTTGATTGGCGTGATAGGCGGCGCTTCTGGGATGTTGGAGCCTGTGATGCTACGCAGCAATTGTCCGCGTGATACTTTCGCTTGGAAGCGCGGGGAAACTACTGCTACTGCGGGTCAATTGATGGCGTTTAATGGGTTGACGGCTGATGCGTTGACTAAAAGGGCGATCGTATTAGTTGATTAGACTTTTCTAATAGTTATTGTGGAACAGGCATCCTGCCTGTTCAAAACTGGCAATTCTTGCGATGTTCATTAAGCTAGAATGTGAGAGAATTCCCCTGCCTGGTTTTACTAGGTAGGGGCTAGCGATATTTAAAATAGGATGGCTATACCTATGACAGCACAACTTTTAGAAGAAATAGATACCCTTGCCGAACAGCGATTGGTTCTACCCAGTTATTATAGTTGGGAGCAATTTGAGGCTATAGAATCTTTGATGGCAGACTCTTCTTGTTTGCGGATAACTTATCTTGATGGGTGGATTGAGTTTATGACACTGGGTGAAGCACATGAAAGCTTTAAAAAGGCGATCGCTATATTGTTGGAAGCATACTTTTGTGAGTTCGGAATTACATTTTTTCCTGTAGGTAGTGCGACTCGCAGGGATAAAACCAAAGATGTTTCATTTGAACCTGATGAGTCTTATTATATAGGTGAAAAGAAAGAGCATCCCGATTTAGCAATAGAAGTGACGATGACTAGCGGGAGTACAAATAAACTAGCTAAGTATCTGCGACTTCGCATCCCAGAAGTCTGGTTTTGGGAAAATAATCAGTTGTCTGTGTATGGGTTTCGCGAGGATAATTATGAGCTAGTTTCAAGAAGTGAGTTGTTGCCAGATTTGGATTTAGAATTGCTGGTGCGTTGCATTTTAATGGATTCAATACTTGAGGCAAGACAGGAGTTTATCAAAGGAATTAAACCGCAGTAATTGAGCAAAAAATTAGGTACATAAGCTACTTTTTTTGGCGCAATGCTTTTTCAAATCGCTCAGCCAGTATAATCGCCATAAACGGCTCTGCAAATCCCCCAAATAATGGAAGTGATCTTATTAAAGCTAATGATACAAGTGTTGGATCGACCGTTTTATTAAGAACTCCTAAAATAGCACTTTCTGCGGCTTTACGAGTATAAGAGCGATCAATAACGTTTGCATTTTTCATGTATACGTCAATCAGATCGGATGCGTTATTTACAGAAATTAACTCAATGTAGACACGATCTCCTGGATTTAATAGCTCAATAGTCAGATCGAGCTCACCATTCTGACGTTGCAACTCACTGATTTTTCCAAAACCAACTTCAGGTTCTGTCTTTAGGCTGTAACCAACAATCTTTGCATTGTTATCCAGCCGGATCAAAATTGGTTGATTTCCAACAGCTTGATTCCCAGAATTGAAAACCTCAAGATTGAACAAAAATACAGATGTTGCTTGTTCTCCTGAATATTTAACCTCTAATTTACTACGAATTGCATCTGAAAATGTCAATAATGAAGAAGCATTGTCCATAACGCAATCGACTCGTCTAATTCTGCTTGTTTTTTTCCAGATGAATATGGATACTGCTGCCGTGATAACTGATCCAA
This sequence comes from Oscillatoriales bacterium, assembly GCA_043742065.1. Lineage (GTDB taxonomy): Bacteria > Cyanobacteriota > Cyanobacteriia > Cyanobacteriales > Microcoleaceae > Microcoleus. The sequence continues at coordinate 6,158 of JAYTZD010000483.1, read as the reverse complement.
TAACCGCACCAATAATGGCTGCAATTGTTGGGTTTTCATACCAATTCATCTGTTGCATAAATTCTTAACTGAACGTTTTAATACTCTCATAGTAGACTTTTAACGCAAAAACTTAAATGCAGAAAAAGTAGGAAAAAGTTGGATCTTTTTCAAATTGGCACAAACAATTCGGAGACGAAGCCCAAAAAGTTTGAGAAAGTTGGAAAAAGTAGGCTATAGTAACGGTAGTCATGTCATTTGTCTACCTATGGAAATTCCTCAGATATTGCAATCCGTTGATGAAACTGTCTGCGCTAAGACAGGTAAGCATCTAAACGACTTGCAGCGGAGAATTATCACGGGAATACTAAATCGTCAAAAGTATGCTGGGGTTGCAGAAACATACGGTTACAGTGACAAGCACGTTAAAAAAGTCGGTCATGAACTTTTGCAAATGTTATCTGATATTTTTGGCGAACAAGTTAAAAAAAGTAATCTTGAATCTGTCCTAGAACGACACATAAATGTAAATATAAGTTTTGCTACTAAAAACACCGGTCATAAAAATATCGTTGGTATTGGTTACATCAATAATTGCCCCGATGCTTCAGTTTCTCCCCCAAATGAAAGTCAGCCTGCAACTCCTGAATTCCAGCAGCAAAGCAAGAATTACACTACGATCGCAATAATTGAACTAATTCATAAGTTACGTCAGTTTGGTTTGACGGATGAGCAAATTGCCGAAGCGCTAAATCTACCATTGAATGAGGTCGATCGGGTGGATTTGGAAGAGTAAATATAATAGAAGTGTCCATCTATTATTTAAAGTCCTTCAACGCCCTTTTCTTCGAGCTATTCTAGAAACATACTTCATTCCCGATCGCATTATGGTTGCCTTACCCGATCGCCTATCGATGAGCGCAGAAGAATACCTAGCTTGGGAACCCACCCAAGAGGAACGCTACGAGTATTGGGATGGCGAAGTTGTCGCCATGAGTGGCGGAACCCGCAATCACAATCGGATTTCAGGAAATTTCTTCAGAATCCTAGATGATGCCCTTGTCGATCGACCTTGCGAACCTTACATCGCGGATGTCAAAGTCCAAGTGGAACCAGGGCGAAAGTATTTTTATCCTGATGTTGTGGTAACTTGTGACGATCGCGATAACGATCCACAATTAGTGCAATTTCCTTCCTTGATTATCGAAGTTTTATCGCCTTCCACCGAAGCAGTAGATCGCGGTATTAAATTTGCGAAATACCGCCAATTTTCAACACTGCAAGAGTATGTATTGGTGCAAGTTGAACAGCCAGGAGTAGAGATGTTTCGACGCAATCCACAGGGGCAATGGGTACTATCGGAGTATGGTTTGGGCGATTCCTTGCAACTTGAATCGGTGAATCTAGAAATTGCGATCGCCGATTTATACCGCCAAATCCAATTTTCTTAGTTGCATCGGAATGATATAGAGGAGACGGCAGTGCCGTGTCCCTACAATGTTATTTTGGGTAGGGACACGGCACTGCCGTCTCCTAATTTCTTAAGCAGGATTTACGCACTCTGACCAAAGAAACCGGGTTTTTTACGAAATACTTTGTTGCAGTATACAAATTCGATAAAACCCGGTTTCTGGAGACCATTGTAAGTCCTATTTAAACAAACTGACCACTGGTAGTCGATCGCAAACGGCGAATCCCAATCACCGATGGCATGGGCGAACGACGCGAATCATTCGAGATATTGCTCGGCCACAAACTACCACGAGCAACAGTCCGAGTCTGATTGAAAACAGCACCGCTCAAGTCCAACATTTCAATTTGGCGGCTGAGTACAGTACCATCATCGATCGGGCACTGTTCCCCAGGATGCTGCACGGCAAGCAACAGCGTATCTCCCACAAAAGTCGGCCCAGTCAGTTCGCATCGGTTCGGGCCGTGAGCAAACGGAATTACACTTCCTGCATTCGGGCCGGAAGTCGGAATATAAAACAGCCAATTGTTGCCGAAAACTCCAGTAAAGTCTGACACATTTCCAGTATTCTTGTGGTCGATCGTCGTTGGCTTTCCAGCCGCACCCACATCAAAACCGTTGTGTGTGCTAGTAGACATATCAGTGACACCCCAAATATTGCCTTGAGTGTCAAAATCCAAATTGTCTACACTAGCAAATCCCGCGCCAGCTACCGCACCGGCCTCTCCACCTTGAGCAAAACGCTGCCAGCGGAACGTCGAACCCGCACCGTCGGAACTATCTTCAATTATTTTGTAAATTCCTCCCGATTGCTGACCGCTATTGAGGGCGGCAGTGTATTTCGCAACATTAAAAATGCGAGAATCTGGATAGCCGTCGCTACCCGGTGCGCCGTCAGTATAAGCAATAAAAACTTCCTTAGTAGTAGGATTAATTTCCAAATCTTCAGGGCGCGCCGTCGGAGTACCACCAATTAAATTAGCAGCAAGAAAGGCATCAACTAAAACCGCACCTTGGCTGGTATAGAAACTAGCAAGAGTTTTATTTTTGTAGCCAGAAATTGCGGTTGCTTCATTAGTTGTATCCATCACAAAAGAACCGCCGTCTTCGGTTTGACCTGCAATTCCGCTGCGTTTTGGGAAGCGAGTATTGGCATCTCTTTGAGCTTTGCCAAAACTTGCTAATTCGGCTTCGCCCATTTTTTGGGGACTCACTGGATTTGTCGGGCTATTTAATGTTAGTGGTAGCCATCTTCCCGCACCGTTACGGTTGAATTGGGCAACGTACAAAATGCCGTCTTCAAACAAGCGGCTGTTGTTTTTATCTGCGGGATTGGTGACATTACCGTTGCTGACAAATTTCCAGGTGTGTCCGCCGCGCCGATCGTCACCCATGTACACTACTAACTTGCGGCCTGCTTCGGCGCGAATCGCGACGTTTTCGTGGCGGAAACGGCCCAACCAGGTGTGTTTGCGGGGGCGGAAGTTGGGGTCTTGGGGATCGACTTCTACCATCCAGCCGTATTTTTCGCCGACTAAGCCGAATTCCTCACCCGTAGTGCCCTTGGCGTAGCTGGTCTGGCCGCCGTTGGGTTTGACGTTTTCCTGAACTCCGACGAAAAATGCTTCGCTACCTTGGAAGTTTTCTTCGGCGGAGAGGATTGTGCCCCACGGGGTTGTGGCGCCGGAACAACTGTAGGCTGTACCGATGATCCGGTTTCCCAGCCCGTCGCTGTTGACTTGCGCGAAGACTTGGGTGGCTGCGGGGCCGGTGGCTGTCAGATATTTGTCGTCGCCTTGTCTGGTGCCCCAGGAGGTGACATTTTTGTATGCGTCGGAACGCTGGCTGTTGATTCCGAGGCCGGAAAGTCCGTGAATGCGTCGGTTGAGTGGGTCGCGGGCGATCGCACCAAATCTCCCATTAGCTTGTTTGGTGATGCGGACGATCGAACCGCCGAGATTGTACAGGAATTCGCCGAGGGTAGCCCGGTTTTTTACGGATAAGTCTATACCGAGGACGGCGCGATCGGTTGCTGGAAATGGTGCCAAGTCTGACGCCGTTTCCGGTGCCACTTTCGACATCGGGAAGGATACATACTCGTGGTTAACCCAGAGATAGCCGTCGTCATTACTGCCGCGAATACCTACGAAGCCTGTGTAGTCGTTGTTGTAGCCAAAATAGTCAGATGAATCGGGGAAAACGCGATCGCCCCAGCGGAGAATCACATAGCGTTCGTATTCTGGTGGTACAACTACATCGTCAATAACGCTGTAGCTAGTTAATTTAGTATTCTGTGAAGCAGCCATTACGGTGCCTTGTCCGTTTAGACCCGTCGGCATAAAGCTGGACAATTCTTGATAAACTGGCAGTGGGTGAGGAAGTCTTAGCGGAGTGAAAGATATCGGACTGAAGGCAGCTTCCGCCGAGGTGGAATTGATGCCGAATAGTGTTTCAGTTAGTTGAGGTGCAAGCACAGTTGTAGCTGCACTGCTTCCGAAGAAAATTAGCAATTGTCGGCGAGTTATTTTAGACATAAATTCCTGTTCAACCCCACATCCCTAATTAGGTGATTCTCTATAGAATTTTATCGTTGTTAAATTAAGGGAAGTTAACCTTCAGGTTAATTAAAGTAAGATTATATTTTGGTTAATAATTGGTTATTGGTAATTGGGAATTGGGAATTGGGAATTGGGAATTGGTAATTGGGAATTGGTAATTGGTAATTGGTTATTTGTTACCGATGCCCGATGCTCGTCAGATTTTAGATTTTAATCCAAAATCTAAAATCTAAAATCTAAAATTGTCTGATGCCCAATGCCCCATTAGTCATCTCGAAAGCCTGGATCGTTTTGTCTGGATGCTGGTCGGCTAGGTGCTGGTACGCTAATAGTTTGCGATGGCCCAGAATTTGAGGATGAGATATTGCCTTCACTGAATCCCAAGAGGTATTTAGCATCGGCAAAATATCTAGTCCACTGTTCGATTCGGGAATCTTTTTGCCACTGGTTGCGAGATACTCTCGATCGCAAAACTGGAACCATTCGTCTGCTGCGATCGGCTGTAACTATCACCGTAACTTCTGTCAATCCGGGATTGTTTTGGAATTCTTGGGCGATCGCATTTTTTGCCAACTCTTCTGCTTGCTGAACTAAACCCAAAAAAGATTGACTACCGTCCGAATCTAAGGTAAGATAGTTATCCTTTGTTTCAGCTAAACCTATCGATATATTTGTTGTTAAACTGAGAGTTGCCAAGATGAAGGCAGAGAATAAGCGTAGGTACAAATTCATTATATTTGAAACTAAATACTGAGATTTATCAATTCTAATCAACAAAAATTAAAAATCTATTAAGCTTTGATTAAATTCCCAATGCCCCATTCCCAATGCCCCATTCTCAATTCCCAATTACCATGAAATCCATAAAATGTGCGATCGCCCTTGGTAGCAACTTAGGTGATTCCCTGACAATTCTCAAAAGTGCGATCGCCACCCTAAATAAAACCCCAGGAATAGTAGTAAAATCTGATTCAAGCTGGTATCAAACCGCCCCAATTGGGCCACCCCAACCCGATTACATCAACGCTTGTGCTATCCTAGAAGTTACACTAGAACCAGAAGAATTACTATTAGTTTTATTAGAAATTGAAATAAAATTTAATCGGATTCGCCGAGAAAAATGGGGACCGAGAACCCTTGACTTGGATTTGCTATTATATGATAATCTAATTCTAGAAAGTCCGACACTGACTTTGCCTCATCCTCGGATGACCGAAAGAGCTTTTGTCTTAGTACCTCTAGCAGAAATTGCTCCGGATTGGGTGCATCCGGTGACTAAAAGTGCGATCGTGCAAATCCTGGAAACCGCAGACTGTTCGGGAGTCCAAAAAATGATACTGTAACAAGTGAGCAAAAATTAATGACTGTCATCGCCTATGATGTCTTAAATCAGTGCACTCTAAGATTATCTACTTCTTGCTTATGGCGATCGGTCAAGAACTACCCCAACTCCTCAAACAACGCCTATTTTACAAAGGGCGCAAGTTTAATTTTGACGTAACCAGTCTCCGCCTTCCCAACGGTTCCGAAGGCGAATGGGAATGTATTCGCCACCCCGGTGGAGCCCTTGCAGTTCCCGTCACCCCCGAAGGCAAACTCGTCTTGGTGCGACAATATCGTTTTGCTGCTAAAGGGCGAATCTTAGAATTTCCTGCCGGTACGGTAGAAATCAACGAAACACCCGCCGAAACCATTAAACGCGAAATTCAAGAAGAAACTGGATATCGCGCCGGTAAATGGCAAAGATTAGGCGAATTTTTGCTCGCCCCCGGTTATTCCGATGAAATCATTTATGCTTTTTTAGCCCAAGATTTGGAAAAACTGGAAAAGCCACCAGCCCAAGATGATGATGAAGACATGGAAACTGTTTTATTCACTCCTGAAGAGTTAGAAAAAGCGATCTTAGCTGGGGAACCAATTGATGCAAAATCAATTTCTAGCTTTTTCTTGGCCCGTCCTTTTTTAACTTAAAAATGTATGGTTTCGACTCCGCTCAACCACCGTAAAAAGTCGTAGGCTGAGCGTAGTCGAAGCCGGAGAATGTATGGTTTTGACTCCGCTCAACCACCGTAAAAAGTCGTAGGCTGAGCGTAGTCGAAGCCGGAGAATGTATGGTTTAGACTCCGCTCAACCACCGTAAAAAGTCGTAG
>JAYTZD010000482.1:0-5612 GCA_043742065.1 Oscillatoriales bacterium | reverse complement strand
CATAGGCAAGTTTTTGGAGCAAATTAGCATCCGGTTGATTTAATAACATTGCTCGCTGCTGACGCTCTTCATTCCGGGCTTCGATGCTGCCATTTTTCCACTTCATCCAGAAGTAGCGAATTAGCGGAATTGTCAGAAATCCCACGCCGTAGATTAGAAGCAGTGGATAAATAGTGGCGACTAAACTGAGCAATCCACTGCCGATCGCACTTTTAGTCAATAAACTTCCCAAAAATAGGGCTCCAACCAAATTAACCGCTCCCAAACCCCCAGCCAGCATGATTTGTCCAGAACTAGCCTGACTGAAACGCCACACCATTTCTCGCAAATAAGCTGCTACTGGTTCAGAATTTCTCTCAGTCGCGGTGGTTTGTAATTGCGGGAAATGATAGACTATTTGACCTTCGGGACTGACTTCAGGACGGCCGTCAAAACGGGCTAGGGCGGGCAACATATACTCTTCATATTCTACGGCGTATCCCTGTCCGAGGTTGTCGAGATAGGGCGCAATTTGTTCAGCAGCGATCGCACCTTTGTTATTCCGAATAGTCGTGGCAATACTGCTCCACTTACGATCTTCTAAATTAGCATTGGGATTACCATCTCCAAATAGAAAGGAAAATACTGCTTCCAGAAAATTCATTTCGGCTTTTTGGCCTGTTAATCGCGATCGCTGCTGATAGGAAGGCTCATCGTGATTCCAGTAAAATAGCCAAATTAAGTCGTTCGAGAAGTAGGGAAAGAAGGAAAAGCCACCGCCGCTGTTGCCCCCTCCGCCTCCACCTCCATCATTGTTGTCGTTATTGCTCAAAACCGAAATTGCGACGAATATCGCCACAAATATTAAGATGATAGAAGCTACTAAAACTATGCCAAAAGATATCCGAATCAGGTAGAATAGAACTCGCCAAATTTTTTGCCACCATTCCTGTAACTGCAATCGTAAAAATTTGTTTCGCAAAATATCTTGAAAGTTGTTGGGAAACAGGTAAGCAATGTCCCCGGATTCCGCTACTTGTAGGTGGCCGCCTGCTTCGGAGGCGAGGGTTAACAGTTCTCGCTGGGCAAAATTGACATCTAGTCCAGCTTTTGCCGCCACGTCTCCCACCGTAACGCGGTAGCCAAGTTCTTTGACAGCTTGCATAACCTTGGGATTTGGATCCATGTCTTTCTGTGTTGTGAAAATTACCCGGTTATTTTTAATTATAGGTTGCGAGCATTCAAGCTGGTTTAGACCTGGAAAATTTAGGTTTTTTTGACTCTGGCCTTGACTTTCGGGCAGAATATTGCTACTTTTTTAGCGAAAAGCTTTTTCAGTGTTGGCTGAACTTAGATAACTTAATAAAACTTTAAATAGTTTTAGCAGAACTTAGGCATTGTCCGTCCTGTTAAAGAAATCTGTTTTTTTTGCAAGTCTTGCAATAGTTATCTACAATAGATGGGACTTGCGCGTGTTTTCAGGTTTGCAGTTGTATCTCAAAAGTCTTTTTAGCGCCCTCAGCACAACGATACACCCAAACAGTTGCAAAACTCTTAATAGGAAAACTTTACAGGCTAATTTTTCTGATTAGTCATCAACCAAAGAATCACATATGCCAAGAACTCAACGCAACGATAACTTTATTGACAAAAGTTTCACGGTAATGGCTGATATCATCCTCAAGATTATGCCAGCGAAGAAGCAAGCGAAGGAAGCTTTTGCTTATTACCGGGATGGTATGTCGGCTCAATCCGATGGCGAATACGCTGAAGCGATGGACAATTATGAGGAAGCGCTGAAGCTGGAAGAAGATCCTTACGATCGCAGTTATGTCTTGTACAATATGGCACTGATCCATACTAGCAACGGCGAACACGATAAAGCTTTGGAGTATTACAGCCAATCTCTCGAACTTAATCCCAGAATGCCTCAAGCCCTGAATAATATTGCTGTGATTTATCACTATCAAGGGGAAAAGGAAAAGGAATCTGGGAATGTGGAAGCAGCGGAAGGGCTATTTAATAAGGCTGCGGATTATTGGAAGGAGGCTATTCGCTTAGCGCCTAACAATTACATTGAAGTGCAAAACTGGCTGAAAATTACAGGTCGATCGCAGATTGATGTGTATTTCTAAATATTGATGGAAATGGGGAATTGGGAATGGGGGATAGGGCATAGGGCATAGGGCATGGGGCATGGCTAAGAATTAGTAGTTAATAGTTTTTCTAATGACAATTCCCAATTCCCAATTCCCAATTCCCGATTCCCAATTCCCGATTCCCAATTCCCGATTCCCAATTCCTAATTCCCAATTCCTAATTCCCAAATTTTATGATTGATAAAGAAGAAGTTCGGAAAGTAGCAAAGTTAGCGAGATTGGAGTTAACTCCTGAAGAAGAGGAGCAGTTTACTGGTCAACTGAACGGCATTTTGGATTATTTTGAGCAGTTGAGTGAACTGGATACAAGTAAGGTCAAACCGACAACGCGGGCGATCGATGTTAGTAATGTTATGCGATCGGACGATTTGCAACCTTTTGCCGATCGCGAAAGTATCTTAGCTGGATCTCCCGATCGCGATGGGGAGTTTTTCAAAGTGCCTAAGATTATGTAATCCCAAATAATCAGGTAGGGACACGGCAATGCCGTCTCCTAATTTGGAGGAAACGGCAATGCCGTTTCCCTACCCCAAATAATCGGGTAGGGACACGGCACTGCCGTCTCCTCATTTGGAGGACTGCCGTCTCCTCATTTGGAGGACTGCCATCTCCTAATTTCTAAATTCTCACCGCAAAAGATGCCGCCAATTCCCGTTCTGGTTCCATACCAATTGTAGGCGGCATTGAACGATTCGCAACCTGCTCAATTAGTCGTAAGTGTTGCGGCAACATTTTAGCTAAACTGTAGCGTTCTAGAGCTGTTTCACGGGCTTTGACGCGAACTTCTGCCATGCGGGTAGGATGGTCTAAAACTTCATCTATGCGATCGGCCACTTGTTTCGGCGAGAAGTAATCAACTAACAAACCGTTTTCTCCATCGCGAATCACTTCTCTGACTGGGCCGGTGTCCGAACCGATGACTAAACATCCCGTTGATAGAGATTCAATCATTGACCAAGATAGCACAAAAGGTCTGGTCAAATAAACGTGTACATCCGATGCTTGAATGACTTTTAGATATAGTCCATAAGGTAGCGGCCCGACAAAGTGAACTCGCGATAAATCTAGCGGTATTTTCTTCAGCATATAGTCTTTGTAAGACTCGCCATTCGGTAAAGAACGGCCGTAACAAACTCTTTCTGAACCAACAACTACGACGTGACAATTGGGGCGACGTTCTTGTACATAAGCGATGGATTCAATAAACTCTGGAAAGCCTCGGTAAGGTTCCATTCCCCGCGATACATAGGTGACAATTTCATCAACGCCGGATAAATCTAAGTTAGGCAAAATTAGTTTGGCACCGGGGTCTGGTTTAAAGTAATCTGTATCTACGCCATCGTGGAGTACGGACAATTTTTGTTGCAATTCTGGCGGAAATTGCGATCGCTGCCAATACGTCGGCGACAAACCCCAATCACAAGAGTACAAATCAATTAGAATCGGCGCATTTTTGATTCTAATTCTGGCCATATCGTCAATGGTTAAAGGTTCCGCTGGATCGAAATCTGCGTCGGAACCGATCGCATGATAGAACCACTCAAAGTAGCATAAAAGTGGCGTATTTGGAAAAGCTTCTTTGACAAACAATGTCGGCCCCCAACCGGAATGACCACAGATCACATCCGGTACAAAACCCTCGGATTTTAGTTGTTCAGCCATTCTAAATACGGCTTGTCCGTAGATGACAGCACTTTCTAAAGGGCGAACATATTGGTGAGTCTGGGCGTTGGGTTCTCGGCTAGGTGTAAATGCTGCTTTGCGAACACCGGGAATGTTCCATTCTGGACGCTCGTTTTTAGTTCCAAAAACTATATCGTTTTTGGGATCTGCGCCTAATGCCGTGATAATGTGGCGGTATTGGGCGGGGAAGTTTGGATGGAGAAATAGTGCTTTCATTTTAGAAGGAAGAAGGTTCGGCAGCGGATTTTGTAACGGATGTAACGGATGGAAGAACGGAAACGGCATGGCCATTTCCGAATTTTTACATTAGTCCACGGAGGTGGACTTTGTTTGTATAGTCGCGGTTTCAACCGCCGGAACTTACTAATGGCGCTTTGCAGATCCAGACGCAATCTCTTGGTACTAAAGATGTGTTTTTTAGGATGATTTCATAGTTTAAATGGTTGAGAAATTTTTCCATAATTGTATCAGTCATTACTGAAAATGCAGTGCCATCTCTGCCTCCCAGTAAGTTTTTATCCCACTCGGTAGCGAATTTTTCCCAGCCTAATTCACTGAGAATATTGCCGTGGTGAAAGACGCAAATGCGATCGCCTCGCAGCAGTTTTGGAATTCGAGTTAGGTAGTTGAATATATCTACAGGCTCTACGTGTACCATTGTATCGTAACAAAAGCAGACATCAGCAGATTCTGGGGCGATGCCATCTAATGTTAAACCGTCGAGTTTGACATAGGAAACGCGATCGTCTCCTAAGCGCGATCGCGTTGCTTGCAGCATTTGACTGGAAATGTCAGCACAAATTAGCCGATCGCAATATTTGAGCAACAACGCACCAGTTTTACCACCACCAATACCAATTTCCAAAACCCGATGTTCTTTCTTAATATATGGTGCGATAAATTCCTGTTCTATCAAGGCTTCATATTCTGCTAACGAATTAGCCGCACCAGCACCTTTTCCAATCCACTCATCGCCCAAATGAGCAAGTTCAGGATTACTGTTTTTCCATCCTTGGGCGTAGCTATCCCAAGCCCCTTCATAGTCTACTTTAGGCGGTATTATTTCCATATTTGACTGCATATTTTTTTACTCTTTAATCTTGAACCATTACTTTTTCACAAAATAAGCTTCACGAAAAATTTGACCGTAAGCTTGAGTCATTTCTGCAAAAGTATTCAACGACTCTAACACATATTTAGCATTTTCTGCTAACCGTTGGCGCAAAGATTCATCCTCCAATAAAGTATGCAATGATGCTGCTAGTTCTTCAGGGCGATCGGGTGTGTAAAACAAACCATTAATTCCCGGTCTAACTTGTTCCTTAATTCCAAAAACAGGCGTTGTGATAATTGGTAAATCGCAAGCCATCGCCTCCAAAATCACCCTCGGAAAACTTTCGACACGAGAAGTGCAAACAAAAATATCTGCCGCTTGGTAATACTTTCCAGTCTCCGAAGTTTCCGGGACAACAGTCACCCTTTCCTGCAATTTATTTGGTAGTTCAGCAACTAATTTTGCCAATTGATTGCTATAAATACTTGGTCGATCACCCACAATAAAACACCTAACTAGATCGTGCCATTTTTCAGGCAAAAGTGCAAGCGCCTTCACTAAATCCTGTTGACCTTTTCTTTCGCAAACTGTTCCCAGCAACAAAATCACAATATCTTTCGTCTCAACATCAAGACTGTTTCTCGCCAATTCAGAATTATCCGAATTGTCCAATCGACTCAAATCTAAGCCATTGTGAATGACTGTAAAATTGTGGTGGCTATTCAGAGGTAAATATC